>JBIJDE010000096.1:0-12552 GCA_044344305.1 Armatimonadota bacterium | reverse complement strand
AAATCCGGATTAAGTTTGAATAAATTTATAGGTAAATATCTTTTTTTATCGCCACTAAACAGCTAACGGGGAGCAGGCTGGAATCCTGCGGTTACAGTGTATGTTGGACCGCAGGCATCTTGCCTGCCCCCCCGGTTAAAATTCAGCGGCACGTAAAATTAAGGAAAATCCGGATTAAGTTTGAATAAATTTACAGGTTAATTACCTTTTTTTATCGCCACTAAACTGCTACCGGGGAGCAGGCTGGAAGCCTGCGGTTCCAGTGTATGTTGGACCGCAGGCATCTTGCCTGCCCCCCCCGGTTAAAATTCAGCGGCACGTAAAATTAAGGAAAATCCGGATTAAGTTTGAATAAATTTATAGGTTAACGATCTTTTTTTTATCGCCACTAAACAGCTAACGGGGAGCAGGCTGGAAGCCTGCGGTCCCAGTGCATGTTGGACCGCAGGCATCTTGCCTGCCCCCCGGTTTAAGTTTATTTAGATAATTTTCTGTATTTCAACCGGTGTGGCTGTTCGGCGGATATACCGAGTCTGGATCGGCGTTCTTCTTCGTAATCCTGGAAGTTGCCGGTGAAGAAGCGGATACTGCCGTCTTCTTCGAATGCCAGGATATGGGTGGCGATGCGGTCGAGGAACCAGCGATCGTGGCTAACAACAATTGCACAACCGGCGAAGTTTTCGATGGATTCTTCTAATGCCCGCAGGGTGTTGATATCAAGGTCGTTGGTCGGTTCGTCCAGTAATATTACGTTTGAGCCTTTTGACAGCAGTTTTGCCATGTGGACGCGGTTGCGTTCACCGCCGGATAAATTGGCAACAAATTTTTGTTGGTCGCCGCCGATGAAGTTAAAGCTGGCGCAGTACGCACGTGCGTTGATACTGCGGTTGCCAAATTGCAGAGTTTCATTACCGCCGCAAATCTCTTCATAGACGCTGTTCTCGCCATTCAGGGTGTCGCGACTCTGGTCTACGTATGCCATTTCAACAGTGCTGCCGATGGTGACCTTGCCACTGTCAGGTTCTTCTTGCCCGGTTATCAGGCGCAGCATGGTGGTTTTACCGGCACCGTTGGGGCCGATGACGACGACGATGCTTCCCGGCGGTATATCCAGACTCAGGTTGTCGATGAGCAATTTATCATCATACGCTTTGCTGACGTTTTCAAAATTAATGGCGATATCACCCAGTCTTGGCCCCGGGGCGATAAGGATTTCCTGCTCTTCGCGTCTTTCCTCGGCCTGCTGGTTTAACAGGTTTTCATAAGCGGTGTAACGGGCTTTACCCTTGCTCTGGCGCGCCTTTGGCGACATGCGTATCCATTCCAACTCACGTTCCAGTGTGCGGGCGCGTTTTGTTTCTCCGCTCTTCTCCAGACGTAGACGTTCCTGTTTCTGTTCCAACCATGATGAGTAATTGCCTTTCCAGGGGATACCGTAACCACGGTCTAATTCAAGGATCCAACCGGCTACGTTATCAAGGAAGTAACGATCATGGGTGACGGCGATTACAGTACCTTTATATTCGCGCAGATGGCGTTCCAACCATGCGACGGATTCGGCGTCAAGGTGGTTGGTCGGTTCGTCTAATAATAGAATATCCGGTTCGGTGAGTAGCAAGCGGCAAAGTGCGACGCGGCGTTTTTCACCACCGGATAATATGTTTACAGATGCGTCGCCAGGCGGACATCGCAAGGCATCCATTGCGATTTCCAGTCTCGTTTCCAGGTTCCACGCATCCAGATGTTCGATTTTATCCTGCAATTTCCCCTGTTCTATACTTAACGCGTCATAATCAGCGTCTTCCTCGCCGTATGCGGCGCAAACTTCATCATATCTTTTTAACAGGTCTACTATTGGTTGTACCGCTTCCTCGACAACTTCTCGTACAGTCTTTTCCGGGTCCAGTTTCGGTTCTTGTTCCAACATGCCAACGGTATATCCCTCGGAAGGAAATACCTCGCCGATATAGTCAGTATCTAACCCCGCCATAATTTTCAACAAGGTGGATTTTCCCGCGCCATTTAACCCCAGCACGCCAATCTTTGCCCCGTAATAAAAGCCCAGCGAAATATCACGAAGTACCTGCTTGCCCGGCGGATAAATGCGACCAACCCGCACCATTGAATATATAACTTGTTGTTCAGTCATTGCCACTTCCTTTTTTGTAGTAATTAATTAATTCGACATAAGTAAGTTGCTTCCTTTTTCGTTATCGGAAACATCGAAACTGCCAATACAAAAAATTGAGATTGTTTTTACATCGATTAATAGGATTGAAAAGGATTTAGCTAACGTGGGTTTCACCCACATCCCAATTTTATTTGAATAGTTTAAGCCACATGGATATCCTCTGCGTTACTTTGCGTTGTCCTTTGCGTTCTCTGCGGTAAAATAAAAACTATCATCAATATGTTATCCCCTAACTTAACCGTAGAGCAACACAGAGTTTAGCGCAGAGTTACACAGAGATAATAATACCAGGACTTTCGCATTTTTATAAATATCGTAGGGGCAACCACACGGGGATTGTCACTTCTATCATAATTAATTTACTTTCATCATGCAATCTGATAAACTGTTCGCTAATAGACTTATATGGGAATATTTTTTCATTATCTTTTGGATAATTATTTTATTCCGGACAAGTCTAACGAATCAGTTTCAGGTTAAATGCCTTTTCCCTAAAGGAGAATTATGGAATATGTATTTCTGTTGGGTCTTGTTGTAGGACCATGGATTATGGGCTTTATATATATTATTAAATTAATATCAGGTTCTAATAAAAGAAAAGAGACTGCTAAAGAACTGTATTACTTAAGTGATGTAGAAAGCGACCCGGAAAAGAAAAAATCGTATTTTCTATCTGCTCAATATTTATCAGGGAAAATATCGGTTACCCCCGTTCCTTATATTCCTTATGTTCCTGAGGTAGTGGATAAACCACAAGATAATGAGATAAATGAGATTTTCCCGCCAATACCGGTGAATTATGTTGAAGAAATAGAGAGTCCTGTTCCAGAAATTGCAACCCCGCAACAGAACGATGAATCTATCGCTACTATTTTGCAGTCAGTCAAAAAAAGCAATGAATCTTTCGCAGATCATTTTAAATCCCTTCAAAATATTAATATATTGCTATACCTCGGCGCATTTATGATAGTGGTATCCGCTGGTATATTTGTCGGTTTTAACTATCAAAGTTTAAGTGGGACTTATAAGACGACATTCCTGGCTATTTTTGCTCTAACATTTTATCTTACCGGTCTGGTGCTTTATTTGAAATCAACCAATATCAAGGAAGCCGGATTAACTTTTCTTACTATCGGTTTAATACTATTTCCATTGGTGGGACTGGCATATTATAAATTTGTCAGCCCAGGTGATGGTCATACTATTTGGTTTGTTACATCCATTGTTACCGCATTCTTCTATGCGCTTTCGCTTAAATTAGTTAAAAATAGTTATCTTGCCTACTTTGTCACCTTTGTTTCATTATCGTTATTAGAGTCATTCATTTCGCTATTTGATATGCCAATTTACTATTTCGCATGGGGTATGGCATTATCATCAATTATATTCATCCTGATCAGCAAGTCTAATCTTAAAGACCCGGCTTTTATTAGTTCATTTAAAATGTCGGCAAATTATTTCCTGCCAATTTCCCTCATCTTTTCATTATTTACAATGAATGATGGTCTTACCGGAGTAGGAGTAAACTTATTGTTGGCTGGCACATTTTATTTTGTATCCAGTTTCTTGATGTTGGAAAAATCGCAAAAGGAGATAATGTTCACTGCTGCTTTTGTGCTATTTCCTCTTGGTATTCTGCTGATATTAAATGACAAACATTTCTCGTCTATTAACATTGCTCTTATTTTCGGCACTGTCAGTTTACTTTATCTCATTGGTTATGAAAAAATAAGGTTACATCTGGAAGATAACAGGCCAGGTATTCTGCTGACTATCAGCAGTTTTATGCCGATATTCCTATGTTTTTTGTTTAAAATTAATGAGATAGGAATGATATCAACTGTATCTTTCGTTTTATTGATTAATGCCTACAGTTATTATCGTTCTCGTCAGTTATACAATCTTGCACTTTCTCTCATTGCAACTTTATTTCTCCCCAATGTAATGCTCGTATATTTCAACAATAATTCGGTAGAACTGTATTCATGTATCTATTTCGTTTTCAGTGTAGCAATATTCAGATTACGAATTTTTGCGCGAAATTTGGGTGGAAATGAAGAAACATTAACGCAAATCGTCTATGTAATTCCACTTATAATATCGGTAGGTTCGCTGTTTGATAGCCAGAACTCGCTATATGCAACGTTGATACTTATGGGGTGTACCGCATTTGTATATTATCTCAGTTATATTGAAGATAAAAATATAACTGAGTTTTTCACCGGTGTTCTTTTTTACATCACCACCGCCAAGTTGGCGCAATATTTGAATTTGCACGATGTCAATAACATGTGGGTATATTTTATAACTGGAATATTGTTATATCTTTTATCTAAACTTTCAACCAGTAAATCAAAAATATTCACCTATCTTGGCATGGTTGGACCACTTGTATCTACTGTTTTTGTGGTTATCAGTCAAATGAATGTCGGTACAATATATGAATATAGCAGTATGGCACCTTTATACTTGTTACTTGCCAATCTGTTATTTGCATATATTTTAAGTTATCTTGAAGATAAGCAAGTATTTGAACTCGTTTCGATAATCATTTTTTATCTTGTCGGACTTAAATTATTTCAGATTCTTGATTTGTCGAATATTTACAATCTTTGCGGATTTTTCATTGGCGGTATCATATTATTTGCGCTGTCGATGTTGCCGAACCGCAAGTCAAAATTATATTTATATGGCAGCATGATTGGCCCATTCATCTCCGCTTTTGCGATATTTAATACTGATGATTTCCTGATTGCTACATTATTATTGCTTGCGAATGTATTTTACTTTTATAGTATCAGTTACCTTGAAAACAGAAATTTCTTTGAAATTATCACTACCATTCTTGTTTATCTAACTGGTATTAAGTTTGGACAATATCTGGATTTGCAAGGCACTAATTTTATCTGGGTTTATGTTATTGCCGGTGTGGTACTGTTTGTATTCGGAATGCTACCCGATCGCAAATCTAAAATCTTCTCGTATGGTGGATTGATCGGTCCGTTTGCCGGGGCTATTTCTGGTATTCCAGAAAGAAGCCTGATACCGATCTGTTCTTTGTCCGTTGCCGGGTTAATGTCTATAAAAATGTCATTTGAAGAGAAAAACACCTTCGCCAAATATATTTCTTACGGCATATTTGTCGTGGTGCTGAACTGGGTGTTAAAATATAATAACTTAACAGAAATGCAGTATTACACATCATCATGGGCAATCTTCTTTGGCATATTGTCATATCTGCGTCATCGCAGTGGTGATAAGGAAGGTGGCAATGCAACGGCAGTTTTAGGACTTGCATTTCTGACAATTCCTACATTTTATCAATCAATTTTCTCTGATAACAGACTTATTTACGCTTTAATTCTGGGTTTGGAAAGTATCGCGCTAATACTTGTTGGCATCGGTATAAATTATAAATTAATATTGCGATGGTCGATGGTATTCTTAATAATTGATATACTATACCAGAGCAGAAACCATATTTCCGTCATACCAAAATGGATGGTAATCGGCATTGTCGGTATACTAATATTAGTCGGTGCAACATATCTACTATCAAAACGGTCTAAGGAAGAGGAATGATATTGATTAGGTATAGGTGAATGGTTAATTAGACCCAAGTCAAAATAAATTAGATAATGTGTTATGGTCATTAGTTTTTAGATTTTAGTTATTTTAGAAAACTAAAATCTAAAAAGATTGAAAATGTATAGAAATATGAATATTTATATATGATAATTCCATAGCCCACAGCATCGCTGTGGGTCTGAGAGGATAATAAAATTACGCCCTGTAAGGGCACAATTCCTCAAAGAAAAGGAATTATGCTCTTACAGAGCGTTGATATAAATTGTAAAACCACCCACGGCGTTGCCGTGGGCTATGGAATTATTTTTTTCATTTAGCAACCAAATCTGAACAAAAAAGTCATGATTTCAAATTGAAAGTTTTAGAATGGTCGCTGAGTTTGTCGAAGTGACCATATCTGAAAACTGAAAACTAAGTTCCTAATCTATTATCGTATTCTTCCGGAGGCAATAATGTTACTACATATTGGTAAATATATAAGTTTTTTATTTCTATTTTCAACCGGTTTATCCGTTTGGGGTAGAGAGATTAATTTTCGTCTTGTTGACGCAAAATATATTGCGCCTATTGAGTTCTGGCAGAAAAACCAGGATTTGCCAAATGGTGTAATATATTACCGTTTTCCCAGTGCAATATATGTTGATGGTCAAGCGTTAGAATATGCAGCGTATGGCGGTGATAAAGATAATATAACCGATGAACAACTGGTACCAGAGCCAAAGGTAGATAGCGATGGCAAGTTGGCAGTTACCAGCGATGTTGGAGTCAAGGCACTGGTAACAACAGATGTTGATGAAGGCGACCATGTGGTGCTGCCCGGTGAATTGAAGTTCAGCGTTAATACTGATGGAGTAGTGACAACCGACCCGGCTTTACTTAAAAAAAGCGCGATAACCTGTTATTTGTTATGCTACCCGGTGGACATAAATCTGCTGCAGGGTGCTGATGGACCCGGAAAAGCGAATGTGACCGTTACCAGTGGCGACAAAGTTATTTTCAAAGAGTTATTTTCATCAAATAAACCTGCCGTACTGCGATTATATCTGCCAGTATCTGCAACGGGATATACAATAACTTCTGATAAATTTGGCAAAATGCGTTTTTCGGTATCAAAAGATGGCGTGAAAATATTAGAAAAACCGGCAGAGATCACTGCAGAGATATCTGGATTTGCCATTGCATTGTGCCAAGGTACGCCTGCGCCGGTAGAACCAGCGAACAACCTTGATGTGCCGGCAGGAAACGAATTATACATATTTACCGACCGCAATCGCGAAGTTTATCTGGAGGGTGAACGCATACAATTTTCACTACGCGCCTGGGGTGATGTGGTGAAATCGGGCAAGGCAGAAGCATGGTTGGATGGCGGGACAACACCATTGCCGTTAGGGAATATAACATTTAAAAAATCTGGTGATGGCGCGTTTGCAGAGGCGGTATTTGATACCTCGCTGCTGCGTCCGGGTAAATATAAGCTAAAAGTAAAAGCGGGTAATGTAATTGGCAACCCACTGACGATTGAGATTACTCGATTGCTGGCTGAGACGAATATGAAGATATTCACCCATCTTAAATGGGGTGATGCCAGCATGAATCCGGAAGATTTGGAAAAGATTCCCAACCTTGGATTCAACTGGCTAAGCAACGCCATCGGCACGTATCACGGCGCGAATGTTATGAATCCCGGTGTGAATATATTTGAATCCTGGCAAGGAATAAAGAAAGATCCGGAGTTGTTTAAAGATTATCAGGGGCAACATTTCCCGGCAGAATTAAGCGAAGGTCGTGGACGGGTATCAACAGGAATGGAATCAATGCTGTCGCACGGGGTACAGTTTTTAAGCATTCACAACGGGTTGATTTTATATTTCAACGTTGGCGATAACTGGCGCGACCAGGCGGATGACCGCTACCAAACCTCTAACCACATGGCTATGCTGCTTCGCCGTTACCCGAACTTTGGCGGCTTTACCTATTGTACTGGTGATGGTCCCACCCCGGCAACGATGGGTTCGGTTTGGGGTTCCGCCGGGGTTGCCAGTTTTGATGTATTGCACCCGGAACGGTTGAAAAAGCTGCGTTCGGTGTTCGAGTCAAAATTTGGCAGCATTGATGTAGACCTGAATAATACCGAGAAGACTAATGATATGACTGACAAGGAACGCGCGGATAGAGAAAAATATGGCTTGGCGTGGGGATTCAAAGTCGGTGAAGATATAAAGATGAATGTAAGCGGGGATGACGATAAAGCAATGTTGTGGGGGCAATGGGTCAATGATTTATATCCAGATAATTTCCGCAACTTGCGAACGATATTAAACAAAACAACTCGCAACCCGCTATTGTCTTGCGGTTCAAGCTGGGGTATTGGTGCCGGCGGTGGCATATATCCCGGCACATTTTACCGCGCGTTAGATTTTTCGTTAAATGATTTGCATGGCGACTATGGTGTATGTCCGTCAAACGAGATGACTGGTAGCGACATCATGTCGATGGGAATGGAAGACCAGGGAGCGCGTCCGTGGGTTGGCATCGATATGGGAACCCAACGAACAAAGGAATCAGGTTTTAAGGTTTTTCTACAATCCCTTTCCCGCAATCCGTCCGGCATCGGCGTACTTAATATCAGCAATGGCGACTGGGTGTGCGGTTGGGCGAAAGACAAACAAAAAAGCGAAGACCTTACTCTTCTAACAGATATTTCAAAACGATTTGGTGATGTATATTCAAATATCGACCGCGTTGATGAGATAGCAATAATATCTTCGCTACGCCAGGAATTGTTGGGTGGCCAGCCTTTCCGCGCATTGTGGGCGGCGCATTATCTGACACAAAAATCCGGCTACCAGGCGAATATAGTAACTGACGCTTACTGCGCAAAACATACAGATGAATTGGTGAAACGGTTCCGCGCCATATTTCTTTTCCGCATGACCAAGCCGTTGTCACCCGGTTTTAAACTGGCACTGGAAAGCTATCGCAAGGCTGGCGGAACTATTATTGTTGATAAAGGCACTACCATCGAGATAGATGGCGCGGTAAAATTACCATTCGTGGTGCCGGATTCTCATGGACCCAGCAATATGAATGATCACCTGGAGTTTGAAGAGTTTTTCTTGCCATTTATAAAACAGTTCCGCGAGACTATCGCACCGATATTCAAACCATATTTTTCTTTCGAATCACAGCGAAAAACTTATCATAATGAGATTAATTGGGGTGGAATCCGCAGTCGCAGCGGCGACCTGGAATATTGGATAATATGCAACGATGGTAAACCTAAAATCGAGGATGGTGTTGGCTCGCAATTTTTGTATGAGCCAGATATCGCAACTGTTAATGCCACCGGTTCCGGTGTGTTATATGACGCATTGCGTCGGATACCGGTAAAAACAACATCAGCAAACAAACAGATGCAATTTATATGTGACGGGTTGAAATATGCCGGTTCGATTTATTTATTATCTCCACGCGAAATAAAATCGCTGGCAGTTGCAATGACGCCGGCAATATGTCAGGGTCAATCCGGTACTTTGCGCGTTCAGGCTCTCGACCCGCAGGGGAAAGAGTTCACCGGGTTGTTGCCAGTAGAGATAACAATCACTGACCCCAATGGTATAGCGCGATATCAGCTTTGCCGCACTACAAACCGCGTGATAAGTTTTAAAATTGCAATTAATGATCCATCCGGCACATGGAAATGGCGGGTACAAGACCAGGCAACCGGACTTGTTGTAACTGGCACATTCGTCGTGACGACTGGCGATGTGAAACCGCAAATAGCAGCGATTGATGAAAATATCAGCGATGCAGATGCCGTATATTCTTTCCTGAAACGGCCGGTAACGGTGAGCATAACCAGTGAAGAAGCGGCATTGCAGCCGCAGGCATTGGCATTAGTCAATGCATTGAAAGCGAAAGGCGTAAATGCAAATCTACAGGTAATCTGGCCATCCAAAACGGTCAATTATCCCATGCAATGGGCATATAACACCATCGAAGATAAGGAAGTCCACGAAAGCGTGTTGAATGGAGATTTGCTGGGCACGCGATCAACGGGTAAAAACCATTTTGGCGATTTTCGCAAGGACAACTTTGGCACTTATGCATATTACGGGCATTTCACCGGATCAACAAGATTGCTTTATTACCGCGATGTAATTTTGTTGGGTCGCGATGACGTAGCCCCGGGACCGCTGGTGAATACAGTAATCCGTAGTCGTATGCTATTACGCAACCCGTCTACATCATACCCGGCGAATGGGCAGGGGATGATAGGTTATGCCTTCGGAGCATTTCAGGCAGAACATGATGCGGTATTGTTATATGGCAAAGGTAAGGAAGGCCTTGATCAGGCGATTGCCGACCTGGTAAATATTGCTGGCAGTAAAGTACCACCAACCCGTGCATATATGCCGCCTATGGCACGCACTGTGGCGGAAAATGGTGAGGCTTACAAAGATATGGGCATTTTACCAACTGCAGATGCAACGCCGACAGTAAAAAGCGAAACTCGCGAAATAGCCAGTTTGCTGCCGATGACATATACCACGAAAATCGTTGATGTAATGGCAGATAATGACGGAAAAATTATCGTAATGAAAAATGATAGCACGGAGAAAGGCGAAATAACCCGCAGTATAGTGATAGATGGTAAGACCACAACACAATATACTTTGCCAGATGAACTAAAACCAGCCACTACCAGCGCAATGGCATGGTATCTGGATAATGGCCAGGGGAAGCGTTGGCATGCAGCAACCGGTACCAGTTTGGGAAATGATTACATCGCTCCTGCAAATTATGGCATTGGAAGATTTAAAGCAGATGGTACACCGGTGTGGTATTATGACCCATTCCCGGTATTTAAAGACTATAACGAAGTGAAATATCCGCGCCGAGTCCGAGAATACAAATTATCAGCAGATGGTTCAACTGTACTTGCCGCATTTATAAATAAATCATATCGAGAAGCCGGTTCATATTATTTCAATCGCTGCGACGTGGTTATGTTGGATACTGCTACTGGTAAACCGCTGACCACTGTGAAAAGTTATTTTGGCAGTAAATTGCTGATTGCCAAAGATGGTTCTCGCGGAGCGGTAGCCGACCTTGAACATTCCGACCCGAGTGAGCATGATACCCGGGTTGTTCATAATATTCATGACGCATCGGGGTTGGCAGTATTTGACCGCGATGGGAATGAAATTAATTTTATACCAGTGGCGAGAATGGCAGATACATTCGTCACGGATGATATGTTGACCCTGGCATTAACAACATATAGCGATGCCAGTCGTCATGTTACCGTGTTGGATTTAACTAAAGGTTTATCTTTTGATTATCGTTATCCGCGTGCCGACGTAGGCACTGTTGTTGGACCTGACGGTTCATTTGCTGTAGTGACATTTACCGATGGCGTGGTAGTGCGGTTAGGCCGCGACGGACAGCCGGTATGGTCGACGAAATTGCCGGTGATAGGCAAACCGGTAATATTGGTAAAAGATAATTGCATCGGGATAGCCTGTCCTGACGGCACTTTGCAAATGCTGGATTACCAGGGGAAAGTGCTGGATGCAAAATCACTGGTAACTAATCGGGATGTTATCGTGCAGGCAAAGGCTGACCCGCTGCCAGCCAAATTAGAGCAACCTGTAGATGCGCCTTGGTGGGAAACAACTCAGGATGATTTGAAAGTAATACCGCAGGAAGATGCATTAACATTGCCGGAAAAGTTGACCACCGATTTTATAGTGAAGATACAACAGCCAAAATTAGAGAAAATGCAGACATTCCTGGCTACCTTCACCTATCTGCTGAATAATCCAGATGACCGACTATTAGTAACGGCGACATGTGGCAAACAAACAGTAACTTACCCGTTTGCCGGTGCATTGTTGGCGCGACCCGCCGTGGTTCCGCTGCGTTTTGCCGATGGTGGCGAGGTAATCCTGACATTTAAAGCAAAAGAAGGCGGGACCTTGAGCAATGGCAAATTGAAAATGGCAGATGCCAGTGCATGGCATAACGCCGCCGCAACTCGGGAAGATTTGCCCCCTGCCAGCGCGCCCAGAATAAAATTGATGGTTCCCAATGTTTTTGGCTTAATTGGTGACCCGCGCGCGGAACAGGTTTCATCCGGGTTAAAAGATACCAAACTGTACAACTGTTTTGATAAAAATGTCTTGACCGGAACAAACCTTTATAATACCGCATATCCGCAAAATGTCCCCTGGGATGGCGGTGCCGAAATGAACCTGCGTTCTGCATTTGTGCTGATGGAATATGCTAATGCCCGCACCATTTTTGGACTCGGGTTATGGGCAATGCCCGGCGATTTACCCATCGAATCCTGGACGCTGGAAAGCTGCAACAGTTATAAAGAAGAAAAACAGATGACACATGTATTAGAAGCCAACTGGAAATTAGTAGCTTATGGTCGCGGTAATTTCCAGCCATATTCAGTAAATACATTCAAACCAGTAAAGGCAAAAATATGGCGACTAACCATTTGCCGCACCCCGGCAGCAATGCAAAATGTAGCGGAAATAGAATTATACGAAGATATTATGGATACCGTGGGTGAGGATGACGAAGATATCGCGGGAGATTTTTAGGGATCAATTATTAATTATTAATTACGAGAGGCATTTGCAAAACCTGAGATATAATTCTCTGGTTGATAAATTTTAACTAAAAATAAAGAGTAGTGTGATAAAATTACAGTCACCGTTTGGAACAGGGTCGCAGCCCGGCTCCCTTAAATTACCATG
>JBIJDE010000523.1:0-3623 GCA_044344305.1 Armatimonadota bacterium | reverse complement strand
ACACGCATTTTTTATCAATAATATTTTTCTCAAAATAACACCCGTCAACCGTTGCGGGTTTTTCTTTGTCAGGCAACGGCATAGCGCTAAACAGCAAACCAAAATCTTCTCCGGATGACGCGGACGCGAAATAATAAACAGCAGTATTATCCCAGTCAGGACGAATCTGAACTGCAATGCTATGGTGAAACGCGGGATTATCCAGGCCGCTCTTTCTTGACACTGGTTGATAAGCCATATTAGCTGCAGGAATAGAAAACTGCACTACCAGTTCATTATCAGTGCAGGAAATATTCGATTCAACCATGGTTGCCGGCGCGTCTTCGCCGCCGGCACGATAAAAACTATCCAACCTGCATGGTTTTTCACCTATTACTATTGCGCATACACCATATTTTGCCATCAAACTTACCCTTATATAGGTGATAACACTATTACTGTATCTGACTGATCAGGAGGATTTTCCGGTAGTCCGGTAATCACCAAAACATCATCTTCCCAATTCGCGTTAACAGGTTGTCCAGTGGAAAGAATTGACACTGTAAAATCTATTTTCGTGGTAATGCCGCCAAAAATAGCATTCTCACGGCATGGCACCCGTATAGTATTTCCCGGCCAGTAATACGTATGCAGGTAATATTTGCCATCTTTCATAGTAATTCGTCCGCCGCCAAAAAATGGAGTGCGCATACGTTCAATGCCGTATACCGATTCGCCATTTAAATCCAGCCATTTCCCGACTGCTTCCAACCGTTCAATCTGCGTTTCCGGTATGCTGCCATCTCCGCGCGGACTGATATTAAGCAACAGATTACCACCCTGTACCGCGCAATTAGTCAACATAAAGATGAGTTGATTTACCGTCTTATAGTTATAATCGTGCTCGCAATATCCCCAGATATCATTAATGCAGGTACACATTTCCCAATCGGTCCCGTATGGTGCCGGTTTGCATTCATTTTCGCAGGTTACATAATCCTCGATTGTCCCGGCGCGTTCATTTATCAATATCTCCGGTTGCAACGCGCGCGCCATGGCATTCAAACCAACCGCGTCAATGGTATCCGCGGATAAATATTTGCCGTCATAAAAAGCACCGTCATACCACAACAAATCTATTTTGCCATAATTTGTCATCAACTCTCGTACCTGACCATGGATAAAATCGCGCAATTCATCCTGACGCGACACATCACCACCACCAACGGCGGCATATGCCGGTTCATGCCAGTCTCCCAAAGAGAAATACAATCCTACTTTTATATCTTCGGCACGGAACGCGTCCACTACTTCACGCACAAAATCACGCCCGGTAAATTTCATTGAGTTAAAATCACTTAATCTGGTATCAAACAGTGCAAATCCATCATGATGCTTGGTAGTGAAAACCACATATTTCATGCCGGCACGTTTCGCAAGGCGCGCCCATTCACGCGCGCAATCTGAATTCGGATGAAGTTCATTCGCCAACTTCGCGTATTCATCCGCGGGGATACCATCCTGATGCATTACCCATTCACCGCGCTTTAACAACGAATAAAGCCCCCAATGAATGAACATGCCAAATTTCGCGTTTCTGAACCAATCAATATTTTTCATTAAACAATATCCCTTATTCAGTTATTAATTTTGATATCTGTATATTGGAATTATCCGGAAATAACTATCGGAATATTCTAAGCTCATTTTCGCCATTCAATGTTGTCCTATTTTACGTTTATCAACCAGATAAAGAATAAAATCAACACCTTTTATTTCCGGACAAGACTATTATTTAAAAATGTCCGCGTTCCCGGCGTTCCGCCTCAGTTTCAAACTCTTCACTCATATGTTTTTCAACACCACGCAGCAATGGTATTCCAAGATTTGTCAGCAGACTGCGGACATAACGGCGCGGCCGTTCAGGTTCGTCAAAATTATCAAGTTGCCAACGCAGATTATCTATCACCAGTATGCCGGCACCAACATTATAAACAGTCACGGCGCCACGTTTAGTTAATGAAACAGCATTTTCCGCGTTCTCCGGCAATTTAATCAACGCGCTTGCCGGTTCAGGATGAGTAGGCGCCAAAGTCCATGGCGCAACTTTCGATTTATCTACTATCCAATACAGATAGTTATGAGTCATTCCATTTGCCAGTGAATGATTATGTAGAAATACGTCCCACTCACCGGATTCCGCTTTACCGCTTACTACTTCACCGGGCAAATTAAGCTCTTTCAGCAATGATGTTGTCATTTCTTCGTTCAATTCATGAATGCATACTGTCCTGCCGGCAGTTAATGAACCTTTTACGGCTAATATCTCTGCTGTTTCAATCTTTGCACCTTCAATAACTGATATGTCCGCCTGCAATGCTTTCGCAAACTCCACATTTTCACCATCAAATCCAACTTCCAGCAGACGCTGCCATGACATTTTATTCAGGCTGGCCGCGGTTGAAAATTCTCCCCATGACGGGTGATAATTCGCGAACGCGCCAAACAATCGGACGGCAGCAGGCGCCTCATTCAGTTTGGATAAAACTTCAAGAGTATTCACCAGATAACTGCCACGGCCATATCGAAGTTCAAGTAGCGGCGAACTGCTTAAACCTGCCCGGTCTGTTCCGGCAACCAGCAATGGTACTGCGTTGCCTTCCTGCGGGATTTCAACACAACTGTGGGCAACATAATAATCTGCACCCCATAATGATAAATCGACATCATTCAAACCTTTCAGTATTGGATGAAATGGAGCGCGCGGGTATGCATAGGTTATCTCCAATCTATCGCCGTCAGCAAAACCTTTGCCATTTTTTATAGTTACTGGCAAGTCATGCAATACTGTCGCCGGTGCTTTGTCTAAAATTACACTGCCGCCATTTTTCACAAATAGCTGCAAATCTTCACGAATCCGCCGCCAGTCGCCGGTGTTAGCCTTTGCTTCAGCAAAAGAAAGCCATAAGACTTTCAAATCTTTTAAAGTGGATTTATCAAGTTGCCGAATTATTCGTCCGCCGCTGATACCGCTCTTCTCTAATTTAACGCCAAGCTTTACGTCCGGGTCAAAGATACCAAAATCAGCAGGTAATTCTAAATTGACTTTAACCGGCCATATTGTTAATAGCTTTGTCCACTGGTCAACCACTTTACCACTATTGGTTAATGTAGCACGATAACTTATTTTTCCACAATCATCTACCACTGGCGCCAGAAAACGATTTGTGAAAGCAATACTTTCTCCGGGCGTCATCAATCGTGCCGGCATAGTTTCCGTGTTAATAACTTTTCCATCCTGTAAAACTTCACAAACCAAAGCCAATTCTAAATCATGCCGGGTGTCATTGTGAATAGATAACGGAAACGCAACTTCATCACCGGCATAATAATCTGTATGATATGAATGATTAAGAACTGCAATCGGACGAATAGCTTTAACATACGCGGCAGCATCCGGACTGGCGAGAATCTTGTTACAATCGGTTTCTGATGTCAGCAAAAATGCCCAGGCGCAAAATCCGGACACATCCTGACGGCGGTAAGCCTGCGCCTCCATCCACCAAAGTTTTTCCTGCACTTTACCGGAACCGAAATCAGCCTCTTCAAATGCTACATCTCCCACTATACTTGCCTGATTATCA
>JBIJDE010000522.1:0-3628 GCA_044344305.1 Armatimonadota bacterium | reverse complement strand
ATGTTTATAATCACTAAGTTTGAAATTTATTTAAATAATACAGTTAAAATCAACATATTTTGCATTAATTTATGGCATAATAAGGTTGTAAAGTAAATAAAATGACAATATATATAGCTGAAAAACTTACTGAATTATTAAGTGATTACATAAATAGATATAATATCTTATCCTGCCGGTGTGTTATCATTACAGGTCAAGGAAAAGAAGACTTTATTTCGACTGGTATGATAACTCAAGGTATTCCATTTTCTCCTGGCCTTCCTGATCTTTTAAATGAACGTGATTTATTACAAAGCAACCGCGATTTTATTATCACATCTGATGCTGTAAGCAGTAACAACGCAATAATATCAATATTAATTAAAAATGATACTGGAATTATTGGTGCATGCAGTATTAATGTTCCGTATAATAATTTACAAGATTCAACAAAAGTTTCGTCAGCCTTATCAAATGATATAGCAAATTTATGCCCTACTATATCTTCACAATTCTTTTCATTATTCAGGTATCCTGATTTGTTTGATTTTTTATCAAAGTCTCCTTTATCAACAATAATCATCAATAATGCTGGCAATATAAAATGGGCAAATAAATCTGCGAAACAGGTGTTTCCTACTTTACAATCAACAATAGCAACAAGAAATATAACAGATATCATACCTAATTCAGAACAACATTTAACTGTTACATTAAATGGTTCTGCCATTAATTATCTTATAAATTCTGTGACACTATTTCAACACCGAAACGAACCTTTAACAATTATCACATTTCATAGCCAACCAGGTGGCGGTGAAATTACTGATAAAATGTTAGAAAACGCTGAACTTAGCGGTATTATGAGAACTGTAACAGCTATCAACCATGAGATAAATAGTCCACTTTTCGGAATGATTATGACACTGGATATGTTGAAAGAAGAACTCAAACAAATTGATTCCTCGATAGATATTCTAACTAAAGTTGAACAAATATCATATTGTGCCAGTAAAATACGAGAAATTACAGATAAACTATCTCAAGTTTCACGACCGGTTAGTTGTGAATATACAGAAGAAGACTCGATGTTAGATATACAAAATTCAATTCTTTCAGAAGATAATACTTCAGAAATATAGAAAAATAATTGGTCAGTGACCGAAGGCGATAAACACAGGTATTTAAATGACAAACTCTGGGAAAAATACTAAAGGAAGCTTACGTATTCTCGTCGTTGATGATGAGGATTTCGTAAGAGGTCCACTTATTGCTGCATTACAATTTATCGGATATCAAGCTACTGGTGCTGCAAATGTTGATGAAGCATTAGACCAATTAGAAAATAATACTTTTGATATGCTTTTTTGTGACTTAGTGATGCCAGGAGCAAACGGTTTTACATTAATGGAAGTAGCACGTCGCAAATGGCCAGCAATGGCTATAGTAGTCTTAACAGGTCATGGTACAATTGATTTAACCCAACGGGCAATGCGTACTGGTGCACAAGATTTTGTCATAAAACCATTTAGTGTTCGTGAATTGCCGATAATAGTGGAACGCAATGTTGAACGCAGAAGATTAGAAGCGCAATTACGTGAACGACAAACTGAAAACTTATTATTTCAAACTGTACAAGCTTTAACAGCCGCTATCGAAGCTAAAGACCCCTACACTGCTGGACATTCATGGAAAGTATCATATCTATCAATTCAATTTGCTAACACTTTAGAACTCGGTCAAACAGATATTTTCGCTTTACGATTAGCAGGAATGATGCATGATGTCGGTAAAATTGGTATACCTGAGTCTGTATTACGTAAACCTTCACGTCTAAATGAACAAGAATGGGAAATCATGAAACAACACCCCATTATAGGTGCTGAAATTGTTGGTCAAATATCAGATTTGAAATTTGTAGCCAAAATAGTTCGTTCACACCATGAAAGATGGGATGGCACTGGTTATCCAGAAGGCTTAAAAGAAGAACAAATTCCATTTCTTGCAAGAATATTAAACCTATCTGATGCTTTTGATGCTCTTACTGCTGACCGAGCATATCGAAAAGGTTTAACTGACCAGCAAGCATTAGAAATTATCAAGCAACAGTCTGGGATACATTTCGATGAAGAAATGGTCACTATATTTGAAAACCAGATATTCCCCGGACTTTCTGAAACATGGAGAAATCCTAACGAACTAACAGCAAAGCTATCCAGTACTGTACTTGAAAGTCTATCTGTACAGCAAAAAGCTAACCCATGAAGATTGGCGTAATTTCTGATACACATGGCAAAATACCATCTGCTACATTTGATTTATTAAAAGGATGTATTCTAATTTTACATGCAGGAGATATTGGTAATTTTACTATAATTAACGATTTAAAAGAAATTATTAATACAAATATTATAGCAGTCCAAGGAAACTGTGATTATTTTTCAATGTCAGATTATCCAAAAATTCAAGAGTTTAAAATTAATGGATTTAAATTTTTTATGACACATGACTTAGATAAAGTAATTCCACCAGACGATGCCAATATTATAATATCAGGACATACCCACAAACCATTATATATCAAAAATGATATCGGAGATATAATTATTAACCCTGGTGCATGTGGTGGAACGCCGAGGGGAGAAATAAAAAATCATTCAATTGCTATAATTAACCTCGAAATTGGGAACCTTTTCGCTGAAATCGTGTACTTACCATAATAGTAATTTATTAAGGTGAAAATAATGTCAGAAAAAATTAATGAATCGTGTGCAATTAAAGAAATGCCAGAAGAATTACGTCCACGAGAGAAAATGCAAAGATTTGGAATGACTCATTTAAGTGATGCTGAATTAATGGCAATTGTACTCCGAACTGGTAATGGAAGGCAAAATGCAATTGAGCTATCACAAACTATTATTTTAAAGTTTACTAATTTGAAAAATTTGTCCAATGCATCAATCGAAGAATTAAGTGAAGTTCATGGAATTGGATTAGCGAAAGCCACACAGATTAAAGCCTCGTTTGAATTAGGTCGTAGGATGTCGATATATAATGCTATGGAAAAACCAATCATATCTAATGGTGAAGATGCTGCCAATCTATTAATGGAAACATTTAGATATAAGGCCGAAGAAAACTTGGGAATAATTTTATTAAATGCAAAAAACAAATTAATTAGATTTGAGGTAATTCATAAAGGTTCTTTAGATTCAACAATGGCAAAAGCTCCAGAAATTTTTCGTTCTGCAATTACCGGACTTGCCAAATCGATAATTATATTTCACAATCATCCAAGTGGTGACCCTAACCCCAGTGAAGCAGATATTGAAACCACTTTTAAATTAATTCATTCCGGTTCAATAATTGGAATAAATGTAATTGATCATATAATTATTGGCGATGGTACTTTTGTCAGTCTAAAAAGTAAAGGCTATATATGAAAGAAAATCAACTTAAAAAAAAGAAACGAACAAAATTTTTAATTTTATTTTTTATATTATTAATTTTTTGTTATCCTATAATATTAGGGTGTATAATTTATCAAACAGGATTACGCGATGAATGCAACCCGTCTGATATTATTATTGTACTTGGTGCTGCGCATTATAACGGAAAACCGTCTCCTGTACAGTTAGGACGCTTA
>JBIJDE010000095.1:0-12585 GCA_044344305.1 Armatimonadota bacterium | reverse complement strand
ATAACTAAAGAACCACGCTTCTCATTATCAGTAGCATCTAAATATAATCCAACTTCAGTTTCTGCTTTATCATATTGGCTAATATCCATACTTACATTCATTGTAAAATTATCGCGCGGAAAAAATGCGTCAACCGGCATAGTCCAGACTTCATGTTTTGTTCTGTCATCTGAATTAATAACCGGCTTATATTCAATCATTTTTCCGCCGGTCAATTTTGCGCGGCGATACAGCAATGTGCCAATTTCGGTATCTATCGGATAATCCTGCGTTGTTGCGTCGCGAACGTAAACCTGTTGATTTCCTTTATCGCGGGTGACTTCCAACACCGGCCCCAAGTCTTCGCTGCCAATAGATATATAATCGCCAACATATATATTCGCGGCATCCTGTACCGGAATATTGCGAGTTCCGGCGGTAATTGTTTTAGCCAGACGAGTTTTGCGGACAGTGTCAGCCATCATGGCAACTAACGGCGAGTACGATTGCGGACCAGTGAAGGCACTGCTCCAACGCGCACCGCCATCCGGCAAAGTTCCCGGCGCGGTGAAACCCGGTCGGATTGCAATATTGCCGCCAGCAGCAGTTTTAAAATCACCATCTTCGGCAATACAAATAATTTTCCCATCTGCTGTCGTTGCAATAGTATTTTCACCACACAAAGTAATCGCCAACAGTTTGCCAAAATCATAATTATATTTCCATGCCGTCGTCAAATCAGCATTAATGGCAAACGCACCGCCGGTCATGTCGGTCAAATAGACTTTATCCGTAGTTGAAAATTGCGTGACAGCTTTTGAATCGCCGTAAAATTTTGCCAGATCTGGTTTGCCGTTCGCATCTTTCAATTGCCATATCGTTCCGTTATCGGTGGAAAATAATGGGATATCTTTGAGTAGGCAAACATTCACAAAAGTACCTGTTTCGGTATCGGCAATAATCGGTCCGGCAATTACTTTCCCTGTTAAGGCGTTGAAACAATAGATATTTCCAGCGCGATTTACCGCGTACAGTTTATCGCCATTTAATGCCATGGGAGAAATAAAACTCGATACCCGGGTTGAGACATCCGGGAATACCCAGCGCAGATTAGATTTTTCCAGATCGCCATTCATTGCGTAAACGCGTCCGGTGTTCGATCCAAAATAAACAGGCAAATGCGGGTATGTTGCCAATACATCCCCAACGTTCAAATCACTGGGAATCTTATCATTGAATTGTATCGTTTTTTCATTGATTGATTTAACAAAGCCAATAAATTTATCATCAAGCCGCAGTTCATCGCCGGGATATATTCCCGCCACGTCATTCACGGTAATTTCTATTGACCCGGCGTCAGCTTTCTGGGCAATAGTGAGATTGATCACTGGAGTGTAATTACCAACCGTCAATCCTGATTCGATGCCGGCACCTGCGGCATACCAGACTACCCAGCTTTTATCATCAGGATTTACCGCGTAAATATTGCCATCCATAGAAGGACATAATATTCGCCGTTTATCTTTCAGGATAACTTCCGTCGGCGTCGCCAGCAATGGACCCCATGATGCGCCAGAAGGCAAGACAGCCAATTTCCCGTTTTCATCGCGAATATATAGCCTGCCGTCGGTATTCGGCGCATATATATCATTCTTACTGGTAATCAACGGCGTCGCACGAAAAGCGGTGGCGTATTTACTTTCAATTATTGGCAACTTTTTATCTGTCAGCGAATTTGTGCCATCGGTTATATTCACCCATATAACCTGCCCTTCATCAGTGGCAACCACGGCAAACTTTTTGTCCGCCGTTATCGCTGGCGACTTAAAACTATGCCCAATCTCTGTTGCCCATTTCAAACCAGGGGCGGCAAAAGAAATGGTTGCAGTGAATATGAATATTAATGCAGATATTAAATATTTATTCATTGCTACCCCAATCAATCGCGATTACTGTCGGATACTTCATCTCAACAGTATCACCAGGATACATGCCGTGTTCACGGGTTATTTTCATATCACCTATTCTTATTGTCCCATCGATATCGGCAGTTATCGATTTTAAATTTTCGCCAGCATACCATCGAAATGGCGCGTAAGAATATGCAATAACATTGTCATTTGATTGCAATTCAATGGTTGATTTATCTGCCGCAGTGCTGGTTTTCAAAGTTATGATATTATTCAAATCATGAATTATTATCCCGTTTTTACCATCAAGGAATAACCGTCGGATTGAGTTTGTTTCTAAACCATCCGGTAAAAAATCGTATTGATTATTATATGGATTCACCGCCAAAGTCATCTGTTTATCAGCATTTTCCCTTTTTAATATAAATAGCCGCAGTTTTTTACCTTTTACATCTGGAGCATCAACCGGCATATTGTTTGCAGTCAACAAAGTTTTTGTCCGCATTCCACTGATTATAATATCGTCATCTGGCAAAGTGGCGTCATCGGAATATCTGTAAGCGGTGAGGAAAGTCAACGGCTTCTTCAAACCCAGCGATTTCCCGTCCGCTATTACTGTCGAAACCTGACGAAAATATCGCTTTTCACCTTTATAAACATAATAGCAATACGGCCGATAATACGATCCGTCCAACATTTTTAATTTTTCTTCATTAAATGATGATTTGAATAATTTAACTAATGGCCTGTTCACCTCGATAATGCGAAAATTGTCGGTATCGGCGATAAGTGTGCTTTGCCAGGTGATTTCTGCCTTACCCAATGAGATATCTTTACCATCAATGGTAATTTTAACTTCATCCACCTGTTTCTTTATTTCGTACCGTCGGGCATCTCGGGGTGCGTTAATTTTTAAAAATGATTCATCAGGCAAATCAATATCTTTACCATTAATGGTATCAATTTTACTCAAAGTAGAAATAGGATAAGACCATACAAACTCGCCATCCCGGGTAATCTCAACAACCTTTGATTTTCCGGTGTCGCATATCAGCAAGTTGCCGTTATGCAATACCTGAATATTGTTAATATAGCCAAAATCATAACTGTTAAGATGATAATAACCATTCAATTGATAGTCAGATTTGCCAAGAGAATTAAAGTGAACAATCCTGCGGGAATCAGCAGCGAAAAATGGCGGGGTGAAAGGTTTCAAATCCTTTGGCAATTGCTTCAGATTATTCGGCAAATATGCAAGAACTTCAATAATAGAAGGTTTTTCAGCGACATTTTTGTAATATTTAACTTTTAAAATTTGTCCATAATATTTCACCTGCAAGTCATCGCTAACCTGAACCGCGCCAGTATTGCCGGCAACAGCGAAATTCAACTCTACTTTGTTATTTTTGTGAGTATACCACGGGATATTTTCACCATTTAAAGTTATCAGTTTCATCGGTGATTTATCAGTATCCAATTCACCGGGATTGATCAGAATTTCCCCGTTTGTTACAGCAATATCATCGCTGTTTATCCATATTTCCGCGCCAGAAAACTCGACAGGGATATCATTTGCGGTAAATTTAATTGCTGGTTTTGCAAACGCCAATACAGTCCCGGCATCAAAAAACTTCCCATCTTTCTGCAATGCGACGCGTTTGCCGATTATATCTTTTGGCATCGCTTTATCGATAATATCTGTAATCTGTGTAAATTTATCATTGATATTGCCAATTTTCACCATGGTGCGCAGATAATTCTCATTATCTTCAATTTCAAATTTATTATCATTACTGGTAACAAACGATACTTTTCTATCTTTAATCTGCCATTTTGATATCTTGTCATTCATTACCGCTATCGGTTTGCTTGTTGGGGTGTCATATAGCATATCGGCGCAATCGACGGTATAAATTATCCCTTTGTCGTTTTGCAGAAATATTTTACTGCCAAGAGACGTTATTTCACCATCAATCTTTTCACCCAGTACCGGGATAAAAAATTGCAGATTATTACCGATATTGCTGAATACCGGATTTTTTACCGGGAATAAATTCATGCTCCCTAGCATTTCGTTTTTATAGGAAATTTTCAAAGGGAACATTATCTTGCCACTGGAAAATAATTTCCAACTATTGAATAACCCAGTGAGAGTATTGCCTGCGGGAATGACATTCATGAAATAACTCTTCAAATTACTGGTGGTAATCTTCACATCTCTGGAATCAGTTATAGTAAAATCTTCCGGCAATTTCTCTATTGGCATTTGCGGTGGTAAAATATTCAGCTTGAACCCCGGCAATATCGTCAATAACCCATTGTTACCGCTTTGTTTATCACGGCACGGTAGAATTACTGCCGTTGCAACGTCCTGCAGCATATTTTGCGCAACATTATTTAACCGCAAAGGAACCACTGCCAGATTGCCTGTTAATTCATACCTGTCAGCATTTCCCGATAGTGTCATTACATCGCTGCCGAATGCGGCAGTATATATTTTCACCGCACATTTGGCATCAACAGTAAATAATAAATTATCGTTAACAACAAATGATTTTATACCATCTTGTTTTATCCGCCATAACTCTTTACCCGGTTCGGGATATTTTTGTTCATATCCACCTTCAATAAATGGCGATAATAATGTCGCAGATATATCTTTATCGTCGGTTTGCACCAGTAAATCGGCTGTTATATTGCGGGTATATTTACCCTTTAATGCTGGTAATATTACTTGATATATTTTCGCGTTTTCTTTTGTCTCAATGGGAATCTTTTCATTTACAATTAAACTATTATCATTTTTATATCCGTAACATTTCTCACCGTCCTCATTTACCAATCCGCCGGGATAACGTTCAAAATCACCTTTCATAGATAATTCAGATTTGCGGGATAGAGGGAATAGTGAAAAATATTCATTTTCTGTATCGCTATTAAATGGTTTTAGATAATCAATATATTTATCTTTCTCTATATCAACAAATATCTGACCTTTGCCATATTTACATTTCATCAATACAGGATCTTTTCCTGTGAAATGATAATATCGATCATAATCATTTTTTGCGAAATAAGCCATGGGATTTGGGATACTATTATACAATTTATCATTCCACGGTCGAAGAATATCATCAATGCCATATACATCTGAAGAAATTACCCCACCTGTCAACTTCTCCAATGCTCTTTCCTTAACCATTTTAATGGTGACTTTATCATAGTTTAGGATATTTTTTGTAATGTATTTATCAGTATTGAGAGTTAAAATTAATGTATCACCATCAGCAACCGCACACCTGATAAATGCTAACTGTTGAGCATTATATTTTAGTAATAAATTCAAATCACAAAAAATAATCTTATCACGATTATATTTAACAAGTTCATACGGGGTAATTGCTTGAACGGTTTCTCCTCTTTCTACTCCGGTTAAATGTAAAGAAGATGACACAAACTGATTATAATCATCCAATAAATTCTTTATAAATTTTGCTGCAATTTCATCCCCACCATCATCATTACCTCTTTTCAACACCACCACCCGTACGTATTCCAATCCTGGCGGATAGCTTTTCACATCCTGAGCAATTACATTAGTGACAAACAAAAACACCCAGCATAGTATTATTAATGCCGGGCGACTCAATTTTAATATATAATCCATTGAAAAATTCATAAGATGTCCTGTCTCCATTTTCCGCAGGCGGCAGGAGAGCTGTCCCCAGCTCCCGCGACAGTGTCTTTTCATATAATAAAGTTCCGGTTTAAACGACAAAAAGGTTTGCAATTATTGCACCACGTAAAAGAACAGGTCGATACAACCCATATCTATATCATATTACCGGTTCTGTCGCGGGAATTGGGGACAATTCCCCTACCAGCTCCCGCGATATTTATTGTTACATGTGTATCTGGTTATAATTCAACAGGTTATCTGCCACCGGCATTTTAGGTATGCGGGGTCGATATGATATCCATGATGCACCGGTTGCCTGGTCGGTCTCTGTTTCAAAACAAACTGGCAGAGATAATGTGGCATCATAATGATACTCAATACCCATTCTCCGGTTGCGCCATCGCCATTCATTCTGATCCCAATCTGATGCGACAGTGCTGGGGTTAAACATCGCCGGGGTTTTGCTATCAGTTGAATAATATGAATAGTTTGACCCACGCCAATGACTCATCCATAGATCTTCGTCTTCTTGTGGTGCCGGTCGGTTCTCCACTATCGCACCATTTAAAATAAATCGCACGTCTAATGGTTCGTGATACCGTGGGAATGGCGGTTTCATATCTGCTATCTGTAATGCAGTTGACTCGTTATAATAATGCCCGGGTATAACAAACCAATGTCCTCGTTGGGCATAAATCAACGCGTCTATCTGCATATCTTGTCCGGTTACTAACATGCCTGAACCGAGGAAATTATTTTCCACGTTACTCGTTTCGTTGTTTCCGGCACCAAGAATGTAATTAGCCTGCGCCGTGCTGTTAACTGTAAGCACAGCTGTATTATCTGCTCCATAACCAATTACAGGTAAAGATGAAGTATATTTTAATGAATCATCTACTCGCCATGACGCTGGCAATAGTGGGAGAGAATTAAATGCATTTGTTGTCAGCGTTAATAAGGTGTTAGAATTATTCCATTTAAAATCCTGGTTATTAACCTGCATTTTAACAACTGAATTTATCTTTGCAACATCTGTATTATCATAACCATGACGTAATAACATTCGCAAACTTTGATTAACTCTGCCAGCAGTATTAAATGACAATGTCGCAGTATCTGCTACAACTAATGAATTTACCTTTTCATTATTACCATCTGTTAATGTACTGCTTCCAGACAATACCGGCGGGGTAAACATTGCTGGTGTTGGATTAAAGCAAACATTATCTAAAGCGAAAAGAGCCAGTTTGCTATCATAAGGTGTGCCGGAAACAATTGTTGATTTAGTATTGGCAGTAATATTAGATATATATTTTTCCATACGGGATGCCGGATTCAGCAGATTGCTTTGTATATATGCAGTACCGCCGCTGACAATGCTCAAATCGAACCGTCGGTTATAATCATTGATATAATAAGTCGTCGTATTATAATTTTTCTGACCACCCCATGCCTGTACATTTGTGTCGTTGCCAGCAGAATCTTTAACTGGCAACGGCTTTTTAGAACGAATATCATAGGCTATTGACGAAGGTAATCCACCCTTTCGTCCTAAATCATTAGCATTTGCAGGATCAGGGGCTATACGTTCATTAATTACTATTACATTTCCTTCTGCGAATATAATGCCGTTCTTCGGATATGGCATTTCTACCCAGTAATATGTTACACCTTCTGCATCTACATCAGTCTGTGCAGTTAAATCTACACCTTTACTATCTTTAAACGCTTTGTCATATCTTCTTAATTCAAGCCGAGGTATATCAACCATATTGCCAGTTGAGTCATATTTCCAGTCACGCAATATTATAGTTACTGCTCGCGGTTTAACTGTTGAGGTAATATCTGTTCCTGGTTTGTCTGGTCGATAAATACCATTTTTCCAATACGTCAATTTCTCTGGATGCAACCAATCATTGCGAAGCGCATCAATATCGCCGCCAAACTGACGATCACCGCGATTATCAATATATAATCCATCGCCATAACCTAATTCACCGGAATCAATACCAGATGTCCAGGTACCGCTATCTCTGGTTAAACGTCTATACCTGTCTGCAGCATAGCCAGACCCTATTTCATTAATCTTAGGTGCATTTATCTTTGGTACGGTTTTATCGTTTTCCAATGTTCTGATAAACGCTACTGTTGATGCTGTTACACGATTCGCATCAGCTTTTATCTCGGTCGGACTTTGGATATTCAACATTACCGATGCAGTCGCTTCGCCATAATCAGTCATACTATGAGTTACTTTTATCTGATCGTTGCGTTGAACAGCATATTTAGATTTGTAATTATCTGCGTCAGTACCAGATGGATCAAGCAGGTAAAACCATCCGCCACCTAACTGAAGGTCTCCCTGTGCGTAAATCGGCCCTTCATAAACCGGACGATAATAGAATGAAGATATTGATACATCGCTATACGATGTTGTATTGTTGAAATCAATCGCATTTGGAGAACTGGTAATAGTAGTTAAAAAAGTATCAGCTGTATTTTGAATTCCCGGAATTGCCGGATTATTAAGCATGAGTCCACTACCCAAAACCATCGGTTCGCTGCTGCCGTCGATATTTGTCAGCCATATTAGATTATCGGTGAGTCCTACCGGTATCATTGCCGCTATCGAACGACGCAGGAAACGTTGTGGATTCTGAAAACCTTTCAAATAAGCCTGGTATTCGTCTGTACCGGCAGTGGCTTCCATCGCTGGATCCGGTGGATTTTGCAAAGCCAACGCGGAACAAACTGCAATTTTCATATAACTATCTGTAAGATTTTGTCCGAACGGATTACTGGAATCTATCGGTGCTTGTGGACCATAAGTAACCGTAATTTTATAAAAACCTTTATCATAGCGAATCCAACCTATATTCCCCGGGTCTGGCCCAACATCCGGTCGCCAATCTGCACCGGCTGAGCTGAAACGAAGTTGATTTCTGGCATGGTCAAGTCCGGCACGAGTTATTTCGTCTAATTGTCTTTTATCATCAATACGCGCTGATTGTACCAGTGACGCATTAATAAGAGATACAAAATAACCACCCAAACCAACCAGTAAAAACAGGACGATTACCGCGATAATTAATGCCTGGCCCTGGTGTTTCATATATTTTACTTTATTATTTTTCATGCAAATCACCTACTTTCCATCGCGCGTCGAACTGCGTTTTTAGCTTCCAGTCGTAGTGCCACTGAGTAGTCCTGCCGCGATTGCTCTGGAGAACGTGCGGCGGTATCTTGCCGCGCTAATGTCATAGTTACATCAATCTGACCTTTGGTAGAATAGCTTGCTGTCGCTACGTCACCCGGTTGCAAATCGCAAATATAATACAATGATTGTACTGCATCGCCAGCTTTTGGTTCTGGATACCATATTTGAACATCACCGCTTAAGGTTGAACCATCACGTCTTTTGCCAAAAGTTATAGCTCGTGAGTTCTTTTTATATTTATAAAAAGGATCAACATTCAATGTAAACTCATTCTTACCCAATACCAAAGGTTCTTTAACATAAACGAATGTCTCTTTTGATGCAACGGTTGCCCCATCCCAGATTACAATTTTACGTGGTGGTGTAGATAGATATGTTCCGTTATCATCCCAACCATTTGGAATTGGCAGAAAGCCTGTAGATACATCAATCTTTGTCGGGGACATCGGTTGACTAAATACAACTTTACCGGCTAATCGCTGGGCGTCAATATCATCTTTTGTCCATATTGGGTATGAGTTCGTCCAATTTGTTAATTTAATTTTAAATAATTTACTTTGAATTGTTTCCGCCGGGTCGGTTTCATCGCGATCAATTGGCGGCCAATCCATGAAATGACGTTTTAAAACAATAGAATAAGTTTTTGCGGTATCGATAGCAGTACCATAACATAACACACCATCTTTATCATAAATCTTAATTTTATATCCAAATGGATTAGTATTAATAGGATAAAATGGTGTTATTGACTTAATAGCGGCAAATATCGGAGAAGTCATATCTTTTGCTATTATAGCATCAGTATCTGTTGAGCTAAGACCATAAAGTTTCATAAATGATGGTTTATCTATGGTATACCATGTTGACCATGCGCTGGCAACCCATTCATCCAGCAACTGGTTTCTGGCTGCCCATAAGCCGTTGCGGGCAAATAGTACGCCGGTTTTCACTTCACCGGTCGCATCTTTCTCCGCTGTCAATGTTTCATTATTTATTCGCACCGGGCTAACCACGAACGCTGGAATATCCCACATCGCTCCGTAAGGAGTGATGGCCTGGATGTCATTTCTCAACATTCTTTCAATCACAGTGCGATTTTTCGCACTATTTGCCAACGATACATAATTCGCAGTATCCAACGGTGCCGAATAATTCCAAACCTCAGCGGAGTTAGCAGACCAATCAAATGGCGTTTGCAAAGCATAAGATGCTATAACGTATGGGTTTCTTGGTTCAGTACCAACTTTCTCTGACATGTGGAAAGGACCATACCGGTCTTTATATCGAGGTAGCACACCATCAACATAGTCGGGTTGTAACAGTGTCCATTTTGCCGGGGGAGTCTGGCCACCCCAATACCAGGGGAAATCAAGAATGCGAAGAAACCTATGCATAGTCTGACCAGTTACAGCTCCCGTAGTTGGATCTGTGATATCTTTTAAATAAGTTATCCCCTCACCGGTAACAGGGAAATCGAATATCACCGCGGCTTCTTCTATTTCAGACTTTATATTATCAATTGCTTTCAAAGCGGCTGTTTTTGCTTCAGAAATGGCTTTCGCTTTTTTTACATATCCGAGAGATGATAACAAAGGCACAGTTAGCAGCGTCATGACGACTGCGAGAACCGCCACTGTAACCAATATCTCAACTAATGTAAAAGCGTGCCTTCTCATTTATTCACCTTTTATCGCGCTGATTCCGGCAGAACGATGTCAACAGATTTACTTGTCCATCGTTCGCTGATAGTACGTGAAGTCGGCGGTTCTGTCTTTCCGTCAACTTCGAATGCCATACCGCTTCTTTCCTGAATCCATAAAGCCCGTACCGTAACAGACATGCCGCGTACAGAAATTGTACTGCCGGCTTTATAATTTTTGCGCAGGATTATTTTACTTGCTCCTGTTGTGTTATCCGGTGGTGGTACAACATGAACCTCGCCATGTATCTCATTTGTTGCTGATGTTACTGACGTTGTTACTGCTATTGGCATTAACATATCACCGTTTGTAACAGTAATTGCTGGTGTAAAAGTGATTTTTTTATTACTTATTGTATTTATTGTTATAATTGTACGTTCATCAGGTACTGTCTGCATTGCATAAGCATACTTGCCACCTACAACTAAATTCCTTGTTGAGCTCGCAGAAATATTTGGACCTGTTTTCTTCAAAGAACAAAGTGCCATTGATGTCGGGTTAGGAGTAATAAATATACTACCATTAGATACTGTTAAAGCTGTGGTTATTGTGAATTGTGTGCCAGATGTTACTGTTGCCACGACTCTTATTGGACGTTTCGTAGTATCAACAGCATCAATCAATTGAACTTGTGCACCGGCTTTTATACTGGATGTATCATCTACGGTAATCGTTGTGCCATTAGTTACCGCGGCGGTTGCTGTCGCTAATGCAAACGAATTATTGGTGACATCTTCTGTCTGATAATCAATCGCCAATGATGCGCCGGCGTATACACCAGGAACATAAATAATATTTGGCGTTGCCGCATTAAATCTATTCCACCCGAGAGAAACCGCGGCGGTTGGAGTAGTGCTTTGTGACCAGAATTGTGCCGGTGGACGAATGATTTGCAAAGTCCAATCGCGGACGGCACGGTAATAAACCCGCAGAGTGCGACCGCGCAGATTTTGCCAGGATGCTTTATCTGTAACCCGTCCAGAACCGACTCGCAATATTCCGGATTCGGCCTGCTTCATATCAACTAATTTCAACTGGTCAGTACGCGCAACAGCATCGCGCATTGCCGCTGTCCAATTAGATGGATTATATGATGACGGTACTATTTTATAATTCTGGGCAGCTTTCCAATCAGAATCAAAACCTGGTCCTAAATCAGGTACGGGGGTAAGTGCTTTATTATAATCGTCTACAAAATGATTGGGATCATATACTATCTCGTATGCTTGACCGGTTTGCATATCTACCATTGCCATTACCGTGTTATTTTGAACCACAGATGTTGCACTGGTCGCTGCCAAATTCATCGGGGTAAACAAACCCCAGGGAACTGGCTCACGCGGGTAATTTGGCTTTCCGGCTATCTTTGGGTTTTGCACTGCTAATTTAAAATATCCATTTTTATCAACAGTAACATCCTCGTGCAATATTCCCCAGTCAGCAACCTGATAATCCATTTTTACTGATTTTCCAATGTCTGCCCGACAAAAATAAATATTACCAAACAATAAATTAGTCTGCGGATCCGGTGGTTCGAAGGTGTATTTACCACTTGTAAGAATAGCAGGAGTAGTACGATAATCTGTAAAACTAACATATTCAAATGCGCGGTTAAACTGTTCGCTACCTGGTATAATTTTCGAACCAGCGATATAGCCCGGCAAAGTTTTTAAATTTATTGTTGTTGCAGCGGCAAGAACTGTTGTTACAGCAGGAGAAATCGTGCCATCTCCTACCGGATATTGTCTTATTGAGGTACCAGACATCACTAAAAATGTTAATCGAATTTTTCTGTCATAACTCTCTGGTGCAAATGTTACAATGCCGGTACTGTAATCAATCATATAGTTTAACTTACCACTATCTAATAAATCAGCAGTATCTACCCTGTTGTATCGCAAATCATATATAGTTACCGGTTCTGCTACATATTTATTATTCAAAGTATCCCAGTCTGCATTCGGTACTAACGGAGAAAATACTGGGGTATATTTTTGTACAAAAAACTCACCGGCAGTACTGCTTAATGAAGCAGTTTCAGCCGGTATCTTAATTTTTTCACCCACTACCCAACGCATAACACGGGCAGATTGCGTTTGC
>JBIJDE010000094.1:0-12599 GCA_044344305.1 Armatimonadota bacterium | reverse complement strand
GAATAAATTTCAATTTCCAATATCTTATGATCAAGTAGGGGACTGGCTTGAATACTGAGATTTTACATAAACTTACAATTAAATATAAACACAGTATTCGTGCCTGTACCCGTGTATAGACAAATTTGAATAGTTATCCCCATCAGTATAACGGGATGGGGATTGAATAAGAGTTTATAAAATCAATAGCAGTCAAAGATGCATTTATATGCGGCATCGAATAATCGCCAACCGGCAGGAGTTAATTCTGTGCCAATGTAATATGAGAAGCCAACCCGTTTTGCTGGTGCAATGCCAACATTCAACGCCTTTCCGGCATCGTATGACCACATAGCAACATATGGTATAGCACTGGAAATGGCAACACGATCGGCAGACGCTGGTATGGTACCGCCAGAACTTCCATTAGGACTGGTATTAGTTCCGGTAGTTGATATGGTAACACCGGTAGCAGCGCTTGAATATCCAGCAGCCATGGCGATAGTTGTCATAGGAGCCGGGAAATCAACGGTCGGTCGCGCTGTTGCATTAGTTGCTCCGCACATATTCATCACAGAAGCGGCCGCCGCGTCAAGGGTGAATACCGGTACTGTAACTGCTGGTAAATTAAGTATCAGTGGTTGATTGGATACGGTGGTATTTGAAACGAAAACCATGTCATATTTTGACATGTCAACGGCAGTTATAGCAGAAACGTCGTCAATAATGGTGATTTTTGCACCTAAGCCAGTCAGTCGGTCTCTGAAAGGGGTATCCTGAGCGGCATCAAGTGCAGTGTCGATACCTACAGCGAACAGCACATTGGCATTTATAAGCGGTTTCAGCATTACTGCACCGTTAGTTGGGGTAACGTGACCATCGACATAGCTGATTATTGAGTAACCGCTGTGGCGTTTTTCAATATCTGCCTGGGTTGCCAGCACATTATTGTTGGTACTGGTTTGTATTCCATCCGCAGACATCATAATAACAGTAGGGTCAGGAATGGTACCGATGCCAACGCCAGCAATGCGACTGTTATAAACGTAGCCGTTAGTGGTATTTTTACCTTTTGTCGGGCATATTAATACACCCGGGTCAACCTTGATATCATTCCAGATTGTAGTGGTAAGTGGTAAAGACTCTTCATGGTCCTGGACATACATTGAGATAGACGCTGCAATCTGTCGCTGGTTACTGGTACAGGTTGTCTGTCTGGCTTTCTCGCGTGCCCGGGCAAACACCGGGAACAGTATCGCAGCTAAAATGGCGATAATGGCAATTACGACGAGTAATTCAATCAGGGTAAAGCCTTTTCTCTGGGTAGTTGTCAGCATTTTTCGATGCCTCCTTAAATTGATGATGGAATGTTACCACTTTACCGGTAAAGTGTCAATAGTGCGGCGGGAAAATGTTAAACACAAGATGTAGAATTGTGTCTGGTTTGGATTATATTAGTCAGTTAGCAATCAAATCCGAAGAAAAAAGTCAGGATTTTGATTGTTGCCAATAATCTGGAGTTAACATCACGTCGACTCCTTTAGTGGATCTCACGTCTATATAATCTGACATCTACATATATTTATCCACCTCAATAATGACCAATTTCTCTTGACAACTTTACCGGTAAAGTAATAAAATTGCTTTTTAGGTGATTATTCCTTAAAATTTTAGGAAATGAGCATCATCAATGAATCAAAAACGAAAGCAAAATCGAAATATCAAATTGGTATTTAACACTGGCGGGTAAATTGAGAATTTTCCTTTAATTACCTGAGAGGAATGATTATGAGACGACTATTTTACTTTGTGATGATATACATTGTACTCTGCGGAATGTACACACAGGCTTATGCCTGGACCGATATCTCGATTGGGTCACCGAAGACACCGGGCAGTTCAATTGTCAATGGCGAAACTATGACAATTACGGGGGCAGGTACCGGGGAGCGCAGGAACGACAGCGATCAACTCCACTACACCTTTCAGGATCACGCCGGGGGTGATGTCGAAATCATCGCGCGCCTGACGTCCTTCACGGGCGTTGCGCACGCCGGCGCCGGCATTATGTTGCGGCAGACAACTGAAGCCAACGCAACGACCGCGTCAATCTCGTACAAGCATAAAAATAGCACTATTCAAGGCGATGTCATCGCCATAACCGCGCGCGACCAGGCCAACGGCGTGGCGTCACGGGTGAAAACGCGCCTGCAATTCCCGCTCTGGTTGCGCCTGGTGCGCATAGGGAACAACTTTGCCGCGTATAAATCGCCGGATGGCGTGCTCTGGTCGATGATCGCGAATAATAGTGGTGGACAGTTCACTCCCGCCGGCGCCATCAAGGTCGGCTTCTTCATATTCGGCAGCACGGACGCCACGACGGCTACTGCCACCGTTGACAATATCATTATCCGCAAGCCGGAAATGGGCTACCGCTCCAGTTGGTATGGCAGCTCTCTGGGCGGCACGCCAGAACAGGGTCATGTAACGCGGCATACGCGTGCCCTCTTCACGGCGCCCGATGGTACCTGCTATACCAATTCACCTTTCGATGAAGGCGGAGAATCAGCCAAAATCTATAAAGACGGTGCTGTAGTGAAGGGAATCGCTCTCGGAAATACCTTCGGCTATGAAGGCTCAATTACCAGTGATGGTAATAATATTTTTGTGGCAGCCACGCGCTATCTGTTCAAAACCGATCTTCGGGGTGGAAATCCGATAGCTATGCCGTTAAGCGTCGATATGTGGCAGGGTCCCTATATCAACACTATCAGCGGTCTGGCAGTTATCAAGGATGAATTGTTTATCAGCGACTCTCGCAATCAGAAAATTCGCGTTGCTACCACGGCCGGGCCTGCAGTCTACTTTACCGTTACGAACTCCACTACCAATCTCACTGAAAAAGCGGTAGACGTACAAAACGTGCTGCATGCAGCGCCGGCCTTCATTTATCAGTCGCAACGTGAAACAAGCGTGCTACCCTACTGCTTAACTGACATGACGCCCGGTGTCGAGTATGAAGTGCGCCTTCATTTCGCGGAATGGGAATACGCCGAACCGGGAAAGCGCCTGATTAAAGTGATTGCCGGCAATCAGACCATTGACAATATTGACATATATGCCCGGGCAGGGGCACAGTATAAAGCGATGGTGCTGCCCATCGAGAAAGTTAAAGCGGATAATACCGGCAAACTCTCTATTTCCTTCCAAGCCGCCACGCAAGGCAACCCCGACGGTAGTATTGTGATTTGCGGCATCGAGGTGCTCTCCAACGGCGTCCAGGTGCGGGCAATCAACTGTGGCGGTCCGGCGAGTGATGGGTATCTCTCGGAAGTCTACGATCTTCCCGGACGTGCTTTTGACTTCACCCGTCCGGGCCCGATGGTGGCAGATAAACGCGGCCATCTTTGGATAATCCAGCAAGGCAACGATTTTCGGCAGTCGGCAAAGATGACCACCGCGTATGCGGCATCCATCCGGTGTTATCAGCCGGATGGCGTCTTCACCGGCAAGGTCATCACCGATGTGAATAATCCGACCGCTCTTGCCTACGATGCTGTCAATGATCAATTGCTGGTCGCTGACAACAGCGTGCAGCACATGAATATTCGCATCTACGATCTTACCGCTGCGGCTCCTGTCTATCTGCGGAGTTTCGGTCAGCAAGGGGGCATATATGCCGGCGCCACTCCAGGGCGAATCAACGACCCGGATTCCGGCGGGTACCAAAGATTCTATGGACTCACCGGCGTGGGGATAGACGCCCTCGGGAATATCTATGTCGCCTGCGACACGCAAGGGACTGACCTGCGAAAATTTTCCCCAGATGGCAAAATGGAGTGGATGCTCAATGGATTCTTTTTCTGCAACACCCCCGACATCGATCCGGCTAGCGATGGGACTGAGGTCTATTCCCCCTATTTTCATGGGCGGATGGACTATGCGAAAACCACGCCGGGTAGTGAATGGTCCTATATCGGCTTCAATTGGGACGCGATTCGCTTTGGCAAAGCGCCTCGTCATCACGATTCGCAAGCAATCGTGCGCCGCGTGGGCACGCCGCGTGCGTTAATTATGTATACCAGTTGGCAAGGCATAGTCGGGTATGTCGACATCTTCCGCTATCAGAGAGAAACGGCCATCCCTTGTGGTCAGATACGCATGCGCGGCAATAAGATGGAGGTCTGGGTGGATCATGATGGCAACGGCGTGGAAGCCACCGAGGAAGTCTCCATGGTTGCCGGTGGTGGAATTCAACATTTTGCCATCGATGATGGGGGAAACATTTGGATTACTATGCTAGGAGCACTGAATCCAATGCTCCGACATTTTAAATTTCTCGGATTGAATGAGTCCGGTGTTCCTCTGTATGGCACAGGAAAGACGGACTATAAAGATATGCCCTACCCAGATCCTGGCCTGGGCGTAATCACCTTGTCCCATCACCGCCCGGCCGCTTATTATGACATTGCTGGCGATATCATGTACCTCCTCGGCCCGTCAGGTAACGTGCTGCCGGGTGAAAGTGCTCCGAGCTATTTGGCGCGCTACGATCAATGGAGCAAGGGCAATCGCACCAGACGATGGCTGACTATTCTTCCCCGGCCGGAGACGAGCGTGAACTTTGCTTATGAAGTGGATCAGCCGTGGGGTTGTGCCCATCAGTGGATGGGCTTTGACGTTGCAGGCGACAAGGCATATCTTACCGAACTCTGGGGGCCGACCCATGTTTTCCACGTCGACACGGGCACGGAAGTGATGATTATCAGCCCCGGTCCGGAAATCGTTGGTAACACCGCCTGGCAAGATGCCTACATGGGGATGACTGCATTCGAACGCACGAACGGCGAGACGATCATCTTTGTGGAAAACAGCGGATACTATGCTAAGTGTAATTTATATCGCATTCCAGGGAGCACGACCAGCAATATGCCGCTCGCCTGGCCGCTTGGGGGGCGCTATTTCGCTGAACAACTCGTGACGTTGACCAGTTCGACAACCAACGCCATCATCCGCTATACCCTTGATGGCACAGACCCGACCGCAACGTCGCCGCGCTACCAACAGCCCATCCCGGTCACGGGCGATGTGACCATCAAAGCCAAAGCCTTCCGTGCCGGATATACCGACAGCAGCGTGATGACCAGCGTGTATACCATCATGAAATACTCCACTGCGACAACGGCGCGCAATGCCTTTGACGCCCATGACGATATCATCATCGGCATCGAATCCATTACCGCCGTCAAGCCTGATGCGATGGATATAGTGTCCGATGCCCGGCAATTGACCATTGGTCATGATGAGCTGCTGGGATCCAAGGCACTGCAAAATAGCAATAGTAACCATGGCGTCATGGTGCTCAAATTGCCGGAAACAGTCTCCTTGGCCAATATCGGCGATCAGCTTATCCTGACCTTTGCCTATCGCCTGCCCTCGCCCCCCACCAGCCGTGCGGTTACTCCAAGGTTTGGACTGTATAACTCGAATGGCACTCCGGCAACTGCAGGGAAGATAGCCGCCAGCACGGTCGACGACACCGGGTATTATGCCGACTTGTCGGTCACTAATACGATCGATTTTCCCCTGATAATCGGTAAAGAGCAGGGGACAGCAAGTTTCATCCTCGGCGGCAATGATATGGTGGTGTTGAGCACATTGGCCGACATCGCCGGCACTGCAGTGACTGACACCCATGTTTATACTGTGACCTTCTGCCTCACCTTGCTGGAAGTCAGCGCCGAAGGGAAGCATGTCGTGCAGATTGATCTGACTGTAAAAAACAGTCGCAAAGAAACCATGTTTATGCTGACTGCCGTGGATGGCCGGGCGACTGGCGGCACCGAGCAGATGGTTCCGCCCGTCACCCGCTTTGACGAAATCGCCTTCCGAAACGGGGCGCAGGCCGTGCGCTATGATGATATTCAGATCAAATATCGTACACCCACAAAATAAGAACGATGAAGGTGTGAAGGAACAATTTGCCCGCCTTAGTGGCATCCGCGAGGGCGGGTTGACTCTGTGAATAAATGAGTAGTCGTTGTTCACAAACGAACTGATGGAATCCTGTGGGAGGTTAGCAATGAAAAAGTATCTTTGGGCAGTTTGCTGCATGCTATTATCGCTGGGCATGCCGTGCTTGGCCGATGCCCTGGCCGATGCCGTGCTGGCTGCGAAACCCGGCGCCATAATTACTTTGCCGGCAGGCACTTACCGCGGTGGCGTCACTTTGCCGCCCGGCGTTATCCTGCGTGGCGCGGGATATCGGCAGACGATTATCGACGCTGACCAGCAGGCGCACGGAATTAGTGTGTATGGCGGTACGGGCAGTACGGTAAGCGATTTGACGGTGCAAAATGCGAGTGTTACCGGTATTTTGCTGAAGGGTGTTACGGATGCCCGCATCGCTCGCGTGCGCGTTACCGGCAATCTCATCGGCATGAAGGTGGAGGGTGCCACGCGCACCCGGCTGGAGAATTGCATAAGCGATGGTAATAGTTACGGGATAGTCGTCACTGATGGCAAGGACTGCGCGGTGGTAAACTGCACCGTCGTCAACTGCCCGGAGATCGGCTTGAGTTTCGCATCCGGTGTCGGGACGACCGCTTTCAATAATGTAGTAACCGGATCGAGCCTCGGGGTGAATATCGGACGAAGTCAGAAGTTGTTGCTGGATCATAATCTTTACTTTTGCACTTATGTCGGAGCTATGCACGATCAGATCTCGCGTAATACCCTCCTCGCCTGGCAGCATTTGAGCAGGCAGGATGCTAATTCCGTGCAGAGGGCCGTGCAATACCGTGATATCGCCAATGGTGATGTTACCCCGGTAAACACGCACCCGACACTAGGAAGTTTGGTGACCGAGAAATGGGCAGCGGAGACCCTGGCGGGGATTGCTGCACCGGTAATGGATATTAACGGTAAAAAGCGAACGTCTCGTTGCTTGGGTGCCGTGGAGGCTGACTATCGACCGGCGACGCCCCCCCATGGCCTGATTCACGTTGGCAGCACGGGAATCAAGAGTGCCGGCGTCTTCAAGAAAGACGGCACGCTGCTTTCTTACCTCTTTCATAATCTCCCTCTGCCGGCAGGCGAGCACTCGTTCTGGTTGCCCGCCCGCGATTACACCGGCAATCTGATTGCGCAAGGCGATTACGAAGTGCGTCTTGTTGAAAGCGATCTACAGTGGCAATACCTCAATCATATTGGCGATAACGGCGGCGATCGTGGGGCAAGTTGGTCAGCGCCGGTGTTCCCAGGTTATGTAGCCTTTGATAAGCATGGTGGACTGGTAATGGGGCACGGGTGGTCTGAGGATCATACGAATGTTCGCTGTTACGATGTGAAGACCGGCGTCATACGCTGGAAGCTTCGTGGTGCAACCAATATGCGTGGGGTTACCACGACCGATGACGCTGTCTATGTGCTACGTGCCGACACCGTGCCCAAGAGTCCCGGATCACGGCTGACGCGATTGGATAGCGTCAGCGGTGTCATTCAACCGTGGAAAGGGGATGAGATTATTCACGCGCCGGTGGCCTCCGGCACTGGAACCCTCGGGTTGGATACGATGCAGGGCAAGTTGTATAGCTGCAATGCAGATGGCCTGGAAATCATCGAGGCGGCGACCGGGGCGTTGTCCATCCACCCGATGAAGGGCGTGACTCTGTTGGCGGCCGATAATCAAACCGGCGTTCTCTGGATCGTGCGAGATGGCGTTATTATTGCCATGTCTGCAGACTTGCGAACATTAGCCTCTTACCAGAATCTGGTAGCGTCGCCGGCGGCACTCTCTGCGTGCAATGGGATGCTGGCAGCCGCTTCACGCACCACCGGAAAAGTGCATATCTTTTCCGCTGCTGACCCGAAAAATCTGCGCCCGCTGCGCACCGTTGGTCGTGGTGACGGCCCCTATGGCGAGTATCGTACCGACCGATTTCTCTTTCAGGATGGAGCGGAATGGAAGGACCAACAATGTGATATTGCGCTCGGTCCACAAGGCGAATTGGCGGTAGTGGACCATGGACGCTTGATCATGCTGGATAAGAAAGGCAAGACGCTCTGGTACACTTTTGGCGTGTTCGGTAACCAGACACAGCTTTCGCATGGCACACAGTATAGACGATTATGGGATACCTTTGGTGACCGCTCCTTCACATTGAACGAGAAAACTGGCCAATGGACCCCTGAGGCCTTCTGGGATATTTCATCGATTCCGAATGCGCGTACCGATGCCGGAAAATGGGAGCTGAGCTTCCTTGGGGACTTCAGCGATGGCGGCAAGGTATTCGGGGTTTATGTACGCCCCTACAACAGGACACCGTCGATGACAGTGGTCCGGTATGATAAGTTCCACGCGGTGCCGGTGCTGATACTCGATAGCAATCCCATCACGAAAACGATGTTCTTTCGCAAAGACAGCAATCGTGATGGTAAAATCGATGCGCAGGATGACGCGCTGCCAGTCCTCGATGCGGCCGGCAAGCCGGTGCGCGCCGCCCAACCCTTTATGCGCTTCAATTATCTGCTGGAGAATGGCGATCTGTTAACGCCTATTACGCGCGGCATGACCTACCTATGGCAGCGTGCGGGACTCGACAATGATGGCGTTCCCGTCTATCGCTGGGCTGACCGAAAAGAATTGATTGGGGATAACGAGACAACCTTGCTGAACCCCTATGATCGCAAATCTGGCGGCATGGGGCAAATCACTAAACTCGTCGCCCAACCTGACGGCGGATGGACGATGCAGGCCATGCTACGGGGTTCCGGCGGCAGCGGGCTGAATAACGGCGCTGGCACCGATCTGTTCGGTTACTCAGCGGACGGTCGCTTGCGTTGGGTACACCAACTCGCTGATTATAAGGGCATCGCTGGTCTCGGCAGCGCCAATGGCGTCACCGTGACGGCAATTTTTTATAGTGGCGAGTTCCTGGCATTCGATCCGGATGGCCTCGGTTTAGGTGGCTTTACCGAGGCATCAGAGCTGCATTACGCTGGCTACTGGATTGACCACCCAAATATGCTAATGTATCGCGGGCGCGATGGGCATGGCTATGTGACGACCGGTGATAATTATAATGGCCGCCACCCATGGTATCGGCTGACTGGCGATGACCGTATCGTCAGAACTCGTACCCCGTTAATCATCAGCGATGCGACCGCGCAGGTGCTGGCGAAACTGCCCGAGGGCAACGGTATGGCGGCGACAGGTGTGAAACCACGTCAGGTCAGCATCGCGCGCTTGGCAGAGCCGATGCCCATCGACGGCGGGCTTGAGAAATGGCGTGCAGCAAATGTAACCCCGCAGATCATCATCGGCCCGACCGGCAGTATGGCGGGGCCTGGCGATTGCAGCGCCATTATCCGCCTGGCGTATGAAGGGCAGAACCTCTATGTTCAGGTACTTAAATTCGACGATGTGGCAACCTTCCACCAGGGAGTCGTTGCTTCACATCAGCAGGATTCGGTAGAAATGTGCCTGAACGGGAATTTTCCCAACGGCTTCCAGTTTGTTACCTTAAAAATTCCTGATGGCACCGATGCCATCGTGCGTCGGCGTTTCTTTGCCAATATGCCGGACCAACTACTCGATCCCAAGCATTGCCCGCGTATAGTAACCGTGTTGCCCGACGCGCGAGATGTGAGTGAGCGTAGTCTGCTTGAATCAATCTATGGCGTCGACCTGGCACAGAGCAAGGTGATCATCACCGAATACAAACTGCCCATTGACGCGAAAACCTACGCGCCGGCCAAAAATGATGTCTTCCCCCTGGGCCCCGGGAAGACCTTCTGGATCGGCTTCATGGTCAATGATAACGACGACCCCGGCACGGACTTTCAAGACTACATCGCCTGGCCATCCACCTTCGGATCATTCAATCCCAAGGAATCCGGCGCCTTCGCGATATGCGAATAACCCACCGGGCGGAGTAAAGACCGGTCACTGCCCTGCGCATCCTACGATGGTTGCGCCAATATTCCTCCTTCCACCATAGCTTGAACGACGGTGAAAGGAGGAACATCGGCACCGCGGCGATGAGCAGCCACAACAACCGGTGAATGGTGACCAACACCAGAAATATAGTTTTGGCGCGCCCGATACGCTTCACAATATATGACCCGAGAATGAAAAATATCACCACCGACGGCGGCAACGCCATAACAGGCCAAAGGTGGCGTCATTGGCATGCGGATATTTATCCAGAAAAGCGGCATACGGACCGGCAGATGTAATGGCGGCAAATACCGACCCAAACATCCAGACGACCAGAACATACCACATCGAGGAACGAACCTCGGCAGTGGTATCCATGCGGCGTAGTCTTGCGCGGTCTTTCTGTCGTATTCATTGTCACAGCATGTTTTTTTCAATAAATGATTATTAACATTACCTGCAAGAAGATAAAATATGTTTTTGGTTTTTGTTGATGAGTTTTAATAACAGATTCTGCGCTTCTTCCATTTCCGGGTTAATTCGAAGAGCGGTGGTCACAGATTCCCGCGCAGTATCAATATCACCCCGGTTAATGCTGTTTACTGCTTTCTGATACCATAATAATGCACTTTCAGGATTTTTGCTCAGCATCTTTTCTGTTTGTATTTCAGCTTCATCTTTTCTGCCCATTGCCGCAAGAACAAATGAATGAGCGTAATTTGCCGTTTCATTCTCCGGATCTATACGCAATGCCTCTGTTGCTTCATTTAGAGCTTCTTTATTGCGCTTGGTATTTATGAGGAGTATCGAATAGATAGCATGATGGGTGGCGTCATCGCTGTCTAATTCCAGTACTTTTTTAATCCAGGATATCCCTTCCTTTTCTTTTTCTTCAACATAGGCTATTCGTGCCAGTAATCCATAGGCGTCATCATATTCCTAAAATTATTATACGCTGGTAATTATAACAATTTGTTTATTGATATGGTAGATGGCTTTTCATTTTTACATCGATTAATAGGATTTAATGGATAAAATTGGATTGGGGCAAAGTTGACATTATCTACAAGTTGATTTCCTTATATTTATACACATTTTTAATATTGCTTTGACCCCGGATGGGGTCGGATGTTTATAGAAAAAGTCTCGAAATATAAATTACGACCCCAGAGTGGGTCGGATGTGTGGGTGGCAGTGACCATATATTTAAAAATGAAAAATTGCAGGTAATTATATCCGACCCACTCTGGGGTCGATTAGTTTATGTTAGTTTCAATACTATAAATATCTGACCCCATCCGGGGTCAAAGATAAATTGATAAAATGTGTATAAAGGCTTTCACCTGGGGTTACTGATTAAAAAACTTAAAACCGAAAACTTAGATCATACTTTTTTATCCACCCCTTGACACCTGAATATAAAGTTAGTATGATTTACGAAATATAAACAATGGTAACTTATTGTAAAGAGACTTTACAAAAATAGAAAATGGAGGTAATAAAATGTTAAAACCAATCAATCGCAGTGGCTTTACGCTAATCGAGTTACTCGTCGTAATTGCCATTATTGCCATTTTGGCTGCGATACTGTTCCCTGTGTTTGCACGTGCAAGAGAAAAAGCGAGGCAGACAACCTGTACCAGCAACCAGCGGCAGGTAGCCGCGTCAATGCAAATGTTTGCACAAGATCATGAAGAAACATTGCCAGGTACCGCTACTGTTTGGGGAGACATTAAGGTCGACCCGGGTGTCTTGGTTTGCCCTACCAAGGGAAAATCTTCACCCAATGGTTACAGCTACAATTCCAATCTTGATGCCGCGTCTATTGGAAGTATGAGCGATCCAACTGCTATAATTCTCACCGCAGACAGCAGTACTGCCACTAATTTGATGATGATCAGCAGTGAAATTGATACCGCCCGCCATAGCGGTATGGCAATCTGCAGTTATGCCGATGGTCATGTTTCACCTTCTGCTACTCCGGTACTGAATTTGGCAACCTTTGACTTAATGCCAACAGTTTCAGCCGGCACTGTATTGAATACTACTCCCTGGCGGTTAGAGAATGCCGGTACCGGAGATTATTATGCCACTGAAGGTAATCCGGCACCGTGTATCCGTGAAGCCGCTGGCAACTATGCATTTGGATTATCACGCTACCTGGATCTGCCTGGTGGTCCTTTAGCGACTGACACCGTCAAATATTGGTGGAAACTTGAATTTGACATTAAATATCAGGATCAGGATTGGGATGCCTATAAACGTATGTGGCAGACATTCATGATACAAAAACAGCCGACCACTCACTCACCTAATGCTACTAATGTACCTGCAAATGGAACTATTCTTTGCCGTTTGGATGCTCAACAATGGAACTGGGGAGATGCCAATAATGTGCTTGCTTTCGGTCAAGGAAATGGAAATACTGTTGGTTCACAAAAAATTATCTCATCAAGTATTGCCAACCATCTGACTGATTTGTTCCCGAATATTAATAAATGGAATCGTGTAACTTTCATTGGATATAAGGGAACTATCGAATGTAAGTTTGGCTCATATAAAGCAGTTACTATATCTGTTGCCGGCGACGACTGGAAAAATCCCAATTCGTTAATATGGTACAGCGATGAAGGCCCAGGCAGTATTTCTTATGTAGATAACCTGAAATTTGGTTATAAAT
>JBIJDE010000521.1:0-3639 GCA_044344305.1 Armatimonadota bacterium | reverse complement strand
GTTTAACCATATCTGCAGAAAGGCTGCGCAGAACAGCAAGATTACCACCACGCAAGTGTGTTTTAACCTCGTCAAAAACACTCTCATTTTCCCAACGCTCATGATATAGTCCAGCTAATTCATTGGCGGGTCCATCGGCGGGGTCTAAAATATTAGTGCAAATACGATATAAAGGTTCTGACTCTGGCACATGAGGAAGTCTGTATTCAATTATACGTACGCGAAGACCTGGGCATCCCTTTATCTTTTTAGTTCCTGTAGGATACAGTGTAGCCAAATACGAACCATCCGGCAATCGTTTTTCGCAAGGTGGTTTCATATTTATTCGCATCCTTCCTATCACCTTAGCTCCTGTATCAGCTACTTTTTTCCAAAACGGATACCCTACAAATCCACGGTCGAGTAGGCACAACATCTTAGAATTCATTTTAGACAATAACTTTTCTGCAAGAGCAACTTCGCTATCTCGCCAGGCACCAAGAGCAACAGCAAGTACTATATGAGTACCTATTTCAACCAGTCCTGTACAACGCATCAGCGGAAAAGCACTTAGACCTTCCTTCGAGCCGGTTTTCCCAAAAGCTTTGACATTATCAGGGGTGTCCTGGGTTGCGAAGGTGGTACCGTCGATAGCCATTAGTCGCCAATTACGATAGTTGGCTCCACGTGTTTTCGGTGTAGCTATCAATTGGGCACAAGCTTCATAAATATCGCGTAAAACCTCCCACCCTAATCTTGCTCGTGCCATGGAAATCGCGGGTTTACCAGCGGTATCAGCCGGAATAGCGTCATTTCCACATAAGGATTTCATACCTTGCAGAAGCCATCGGAGAACTTCACGTGTTGATTCCAATTTTAAACCAAAAGATACGACCAGGTATGCTACTAATGGTGCTGGAAGTTTACAACCAATTTTATTCATTCGATTGTGCTTGTTTATAACATCTTCCACCACCTTGCGAGGGATTACACGAGTTAATGACCCGAGAGTCAAAATATCAATGGCTGTTGAAGATACAGCCGGTTTAGATGAACGACGTTTTTTAGCTGGCATTATCACACCCCCTGACATGATTTCTGCCTAATTATACCATTTTTTTAATGACTTTTGAACGGTATTGACCCAGTCCCCTCATTCATCCAATATTTTTCATATTACCGGATTATAAAATTGTAGAAATCTAATTTAGCTTATTATAAAAAAGTGCGGTTGGATAAGGGGACTGGGTTCACATCCTGAAAATTCAGCCTATTTATTATGGTTAGTAGAACCAGGATGTGTTGCCTGTCCCCGGCAGACCAGCCTGTCCCCCGGCAGATCTTACACCATCTTTCGTAAATCCCGCGCGATGGCGAATACACCCAGGACTGTTCCTTCGCTATTTTTATACACGTTGGCGTTGAATGATACCGGGATTTTTTCTGATTTTATGTTTATCAGTTCCAGTTGATAATCCTTAACCTTACCACCACCAAATGTCATTTCTACCCCCGAGAATGCGCGTTTCGGGTCGGTGAAATATTTCTGAAAAAGAGAATTTATTAGTTTTTCACGAGGATAACCGGTGAGTTCTACGGCCGCCTCGTTCACGTCGGTAACTACGCCATCGCAATTTATGGTTACCATCAGGTCAATGCTGCTTTCTATTAATCCGCGGGCATAATTTTTAGCATCCTCAAGTTGTTTCATTATTTTGCGGTTTTCCCGAATATCGCGCGCCACCGCGAAAATGCCCTGTATTACCCCTTCATGATTATTAAAAACTGACGCGTTAAATGAAACGGGGATTGTTTCGTCATTTACGGTTTTTAAATCAAGCTCAAAATTCTTTACCTGACCAGCCTTAAAGGTGATGTCAACACCTTTTTTCGCTTCTTCTGGATTTGCAAAGTGGTTATTAAAATAATCACCTATCAACTGTTCACGAGAACATCCGGTGATATTTACAAAGGCCTCATTTACATCCATTATTGTGCCGTCAAGGTTAATTACCATAAATGCGTCAAGGCTGGCATCTATTAAACCGCGAGTATAATTTTTCGACTGCGCTAGTTCGTTGTAGATAATATCAGTAACTTCTTTTATACACACCAGACTGCCATGAACCTGACCATCTAACCGTCCGCGATACGTCATCGCGTTAAACAACACCGGCACGGTGGTATCCGCCAATTTTATCCGGTGAGGGACAGCTGTTATTTTGCCACGATAAAAACTGGTTTGAATATCTGTTGCCGCACCCATGCTGTTAACAAACAATGACGATAATTTTCTGCTTATCAGTGATTCTCTATCTTTCCCGCAAAGTTTGCAAAAAGCATTATTAACGTCAGATATTACACCGTCCTCGTTAACCGTTAAATGTGGGTCGGTGATATTGCCAAGCAACCCCGATGTGTAATGGTGAGCATAATTTACCCCGTCAATTAAATCAGCATTGTAGGAGTTGTTAGTAACGTTTTTCGCCTCATTTTCTGATAATAGCTTTAATAGTTTATCAACATTTTCTTTTGAAGGAAAAGCCCATTCTTTTGAACCCGGCAAATGCAATAGCTCGTGAATGACAAATGCGCCATCATCCTCGATAGCCGTCTGGCTTGATAGCTCCATCATTTTAGCCATGGTAACGTCATAATCAACTAATTCGCCGCGGCCATACCCGGAGCAATACGGTTTAATAGTTAACAGCGGTCCAAATTTCGGATCGTAATATACCCAAAATGGAAACCAACGGCAAACCAGATAACGGTTTTCGTGCTTGCTGCACATATTTTTGTCAGTCAGAAATGCGCAGCTTTGATAAGTGAACGTCGCAATTTTCTGGGCATATCGACAGCACTCGCCACAATTCTGACATTCCCACCGGGTAACACCTGGAATCACAAAATGGCTCTTAGTCAAAACGCGCAAAACCTCATCATCCTCGACAATCATACCCATCGCCTTCAACCCATCAACCCGTAACCTCGCATCCATAGCATTATAATCTGACAACGATTTTAATAAGGCATTGTCCCGTGAAATATTTGAAGAAACCACCGGCACATGCGCCGGCACAGATACTGGTATCGGTGCCGATGTCGATGCCGGTTTAACTTGCTTATTATTGTTATTGGCTTTAAAGAAATTATAGTTGATTTTACCTTTACTCAAAAGAAACTCCCCGCTATATATCAATTGATTATGCAACAATATACAATTTTTAAAAATTATAACAATTATATGATGAAATTTCAATTGATTAATTTTTTAAAAGTAATTAGGTATTAGGCTGTTAGCAATCAAATCTGAACATAAGTCATAATTCGTAGAGTCTTTTTATAGTTAAAAGTTATCAAAAACAGGACTTTTCAAATAATTAACATCTTTATAAGATGTTGTCACCGTTTGGAACAGGGTCGCAGCCCGGCTCCTCAAAAGCTGTCATTTACCTGAAGCAATGTATACATTTCTGTATTTAATTTTCAGGTAATATCTGAATTAGATGATGAAATAATTAGTCTTATTGATAAAAATTTTAGTGGGATGAAATTGTTTTGGTAGGTGGAAGTGAATTAAAAAATATATAGTTTTCTTGGTAATTGAAGGGAGCCGGGCTGCGACCCTGTTCCAAACGGTGACTGTAATTTTATCCCATT
>JBIJDE010000519.1:0-3649 GCA_044344305.1 Armatimonadota bacterium | reverse complement strand
TAGTAGTAATTGCCATTATCGCAATTTTGGCCGCGATTCTGTTCCCTGTTTTCGCCAGAGCGCGTGAGAAAGCGCGTCAAACGACCTGTACAAGTAACCAGAAACAGATTATCGCGTTAACCCAAATGTATGCCCAGGACCATGAAGAGTCTTTGCCAGGTACATCCACATTCTGGGGAGACATCAAGGCAGACCCCGGTGTATTAGTTTGTCCAACACTGGGTAAATCAACACCAATTGGATACGCATTCAACTCCTACCTTGGTGGTTTAGCTATTGGCACGATGGACGATCCTACGAAAATATACGTGACAATGGACGGTAAGTCCGCTAACAACCTGGCTGCTACTGTGAAGACAGATGTAGATTTCCGTCACAGCGGTGCGGCAATTATGGGTTGTCTTGATGGTCACGTTGAACAGCCAAAACTGCCAATTTATCTGAACCCATACATGATTAATGTTACCAATTACAACTGGTTGCAACTACCGGCAGGATATATATCTGCATCAGTCGGTTCAAGTAATGGTACCACCGCCAGTGGATATGGCTCACCTGGTTGTATGGTTTGGGGTGACCATGTTTGGATACCAGCAACATCTATGACTGGAAATGGCACTAATGACTTCTGGGCAACTATCACCATGGACCAGATACGCTCAATAAGGTCAGTTCGAGTAGAACTTTGGTCTGATAACGGCAGTAATAAATATAAAAAGTTTTACCTGCAAGCTTCAACTGATGATAAGACCTTTGGCGACATCGGTTCTTATGATTTTGGTGCCATGACAGGTACAATACGCAATTATCCTGCTATAACAGTACCTGTAAATACCATGGCATCATCATTACGTATCTTGTTTAAAGCCGGTGATTATACCGGTGGCGGAAGTTACGGTGGACCAGGTATCTATATTTTTGAACCAATAGGACCAGGCAAATTGAACAATGATGAAGTGAACTGGGCAAATAAACCCAACTTCAACACCGTAGCAACAACTACAAATGCAACCGGAAATGGTACACAATTTAATGATGGTTCATACTGGGACGGTGATAATAATCGTTGCGGCGATGACAACGCAAACTGGCTTTCCGGCGTAAGGTATACCCAGATAGACCTTGGGGTTTCGCGTCAAGTAAACAAGTTCGTTGTCATTTGGGATAACTACAACAATTATTCTGCTACATCATTCAAAATATGGTCATCACTGGATGGCACAGCATTTACCGAAATAACTGCTGGCAAAACCTATGTTGCTTATAATAACCTTGCAGCAACCGGATATACATTTGATACCGTTAACGCACGCTATCTGCGCATGACAAATTGTAATAGTCCGAATACCTATAGCTTGTTGAATCAGGTAACAGTTTACGGACCGAAATAATCTGTGAAATAAATCAAACAATGATGCGGGGTCAGTAATGACCTCGCATCATTGTTTTGGTGATTTATAATTTTTATCTCCATGTATTGCTGACAACTCTGAACCCCGTTAGGGGTCGCACGTCTATAGAATTTGATGCGTATAAATATTAACGACCCCGTAGGGTGTCGAACAAGCGTAGATTACCAGCAATTGTAGTTCGACACCCTACGGGGTCGTATTATTTGTTGTACTATTTCTATAGACGTTTGACCCCTAACGGGGTCGTGCCATACAATCATTTTCTATATTTATGTCACTTTTTCGATAAACTAAACTCAACAGAATCATGCAAAACCTATATTTTTTCTAAATGTTAAATTGTTGTTTAACGTTTTTTGAAAGTAAATCAGGGACTGACATCAAGCGGCGAACCGTGCTGGTGTCTGTCCCACCGGGTTTTGCAAGAGCCTCTCAAATTATCCATTTAAAAAGATATTCATCTTTATAATCAATTTCATTTAATTTCAATAATTTAACATATTCATCTTTAAATGCATATTTTGTGTGATGTTCTTTCTGATTTTCTATGTAGTTAGCAACAATGCTAATCTGATTATGGCTGTATGAAAATGCACCATATCCTTCCTGCCAACTGAAACAATATGGAGTAAATTTTTCACCATTTATATATGAGTTTGATGATTTTTTTTATTTCTCTTATCAACTCCGACAAATTACACGATGGTTTCATTCCAATAAAAAAATGAATATGATCAGGCATGCCATTAATAGAAATCATTTTTTGTCCATTATTGCTAACTATTCCAGTTATATATTAAATAAACGTTCCTCCCATGAAGAATCAATTAATGCAGCACGATTTTGCACAGCAAAAATAATGTGAATATAAATCTGTGAATATGTGTTTACCATTTACTTCTCCAATTTAAATAATACATTATGATACGACACCTTATGGGGTCGGATGTTACTCCTCATGAAACGCCTCGCGTATCCACTGGTACTGCGTCTCGCCCATGCCCAGGCTGGCGTAGTCTTCAATGTACCCAATGAAGCGGCCGGTATCGCCGCCTAATTTTTCTTTCAGCAGGTGAACGTAGTCGAATATCTCTTTGCGGGTACCGGTGATGGCGCGGCGTTGGTGGTCTACCGAACAGCAGAAGGTGACTTTGCCGCCGAAATCTGTCGCCAGTTTTTCTACTCCGAAGATGTCTGGCTGCAGCAGTTCCAACACATCGACGCCGATATCGATTAAGTCGCCGAGGATGGAGTGAACCTGACCACAGGTGTGAAACCAGATTTTTTTACCGCTTTTATGAACGCGGTCAAATTGCGCAGCATAACGCGGTTTGAATATTTTTCTCCACAGCACCGGGTTGATTATCAAATCCTGCTGAGTTCCCCAATCATCGCCAAATTTCACGCAGTCTATCGGCATATTATCAAGCTGCTCAATAAGTCCATTTTCGAAGTCAAAGACGTAATCTAGCACCCGGTCAGCCATATCCGGCGCGGTATACAAATCGGTGAGGAACTGCTCAAATCCGCGAAGGAAAGTTGCCTGGTTAAAACCTGTAATACCAATACCGCAAATAAGGAACTTATCAGCATTTGCAGTAACCCAGGTTGGAATATGCTCAAAGCGTCCAGATGCGTACGGATTCGGTGGAATATAGGAAAGAAAAGCGTTATCATCTGCCAGCGGATGGGTAGCAGGCTGTCCCATCGTGCCATCTAATGACATCCATGAATATCCCCATTCAGTCATGCCTGGTTGTGCAGGTGAAAAACCGGAATCATACCCGAAGCCAACACACTGCACATCAGAATATTCAAAATCACGATTGCAATAAAGCAGCGGAACCCGCGCTGGTTTTTCACCATTGATAGCCTGAAGGACAATAGATTTACTGGTCATGATATTCCTTTTTTAGTTTAGTGAATGATAAATAACTTCAATGGACTAATATGGTCTACACCTACAACCCATTATTATTCACCACCAAAGTTCACAAAAGACCACAAAAGAAGAGTTTAAAATCCTGAATTTCTTTGTTAGGATCTGATTGCTGACTGAATAATATTCTATACATCTTAACTTTCATTATTGGAATTAAAATTTAATTCCTAAACAAATTAATTCCATAGCCCACGGCAATGCCCTCACTATTATACACATTTATTTTAATTTAATAATGAATACAATGATAATTAAGAAATCAGCATAATTTGACGATTTTTTATCAATTATTGAC
>JBIJDE010000093.1:0-12640 GCA_044344305.1 Armatimonadota bacterium | reverse complement strand
AGAATGGTGATGATTTAGATTATCATGATTATAATATTTACGGTTCATCGAGAATTTATATTATTGGTATACAGGATGGCATAAATGTTATTTATGCAAAGGAAGTTTCGTTTGTCAATAGTATTTCATATTATGATGTCTATTCTCATAAGATAACCAATTTATCTTTAGAATATGATGAGAAAATAGCTTCTTCAATCAATTCAACCGACTTCCCATTATCGGGATTCAATGTAAATAATAATGAATATATATATACTTTTTGGAAGCGAAGTTTAACAAATAGAACCGGAAATGCGTTGTTAATTAACAACTATGATATTAATGACAATACTTTATCTCTTCAGGTTCGGCTAAAAAATGGTGGCCAGTGGAGTTTAACAGAAACCCCCAATACTGAGTACAAGATTATTCTTCCACCGCCTACATGGTCATCAAAGTATTACATTCAGGGTTGCGTAAGCGGTAACAATAAGATGTTCGCTGCCCAAGCTTATAAAATGGATGTTTATACAGGTTTTAGCACTGTTGGTCAAAGCGGCATAGTTGTTACTAGTATGCAACAAGCAAGCAATAATAATGCAGCCATATTGTCAAGAAAATTAACAAATTATGATTATGTTATACCTGTTGATTTCGATTATTCGGGACGATATCTGGTATTTACTGCTGAAATAAATGGTGTTATGCAAGTTGGTATTTATGACACTTCATTAGAAACTGTTAAAATTATAAGTGCTAATAGTACAAATAATGGTAATGCAGATTCGTATAATCCTTCTATATCTGCTGATGGTCAGACTATACTTTTTATGACTCGAGCTACAAATTTAGGTCCTAATATGACACGTGGCGGAATGATGTGTTACCGACTTACCAGGCCTTTGCAGCCATCTATTGATAATCGACCAAATGTAAACGGTATTAATCTTGCGACCGGAGATATGGATTTCTCTTCTGGTTCAGATATACTGTTTAAGTCATATTGCGGTAATATGATGTCATTTACCCGTGGATTCTCTACTTATCTTGCCAAGTTGAATAGTTCATCCCCTGGTTTACCAGTTGGATGGTATCACAACTATGATTATACTATCCGACCGTTAATGGAGAATAATAGTAATATTTATCGTCTGCGTTATCCTGATGGTTCCGAGGAGACAATAAAAAGAACTTCTAACTCTACTTATGTATCTGTTAACAAAGACGTAAAATATACCATGGAATATAGCAATAACCAGTTTAAAATGTATCTTTCTGATTCAGACACAATTGAATTTGGACGATTAGATAATTTAACCGGCGATGATACCGAAGATACAGTTTATGTTCCTAAACGTTTATCGGGAATAAATAAAGGCATAATACTTAATTGGGATTCAGATAGGAAACTGCTAAGTATATGTAATGATGCATCTGCATCTGCTACTCAACGGACAGCGGTAGTAGGGCTTTCATCAGATATTTCTTTATCATACGCATTAATAGACAGGATAGTTATATCTGGATATGACCATGAGGTTACACTTTATAAATCAGGTTCTGTTTTAGATAGAGTTGAAAATCGCGGCTTGCGAATATTTAAATATGAATATGGATCTAATCAATTTCTTACACTTGAAAAAGTAATAACACCTAATCCTGGTATAAAATCAGGTTGGGATATTAATAATAGTAGTCATTGGATTACATCAGAAATTAAATATTCTGATGATAAAACACGAATAGACTCTATTGACAGTGGTCTTGACAGTAAAATGGAAATTAATTATGGTACCCAGCAGTCTGATGTCACAAGTAAAGTAGACCGTGATCAACAGATACTTACTTCTCAGATTAATTATAGCCTTGATTTTAGCGGAATAGAAAGAGGATATAAGGTTACTGGACCAAACCTGTCGCATTTAAGCTCCAGTAAAACCTTTACATCTCAAGGTGACTTGTTCTCTTTGCGTACTGATGGCATGTTGCTTCAAAGTGATTATCGGTATACTCATAATCCATCACAAAGCAATATACGTAACTTAAATATAGTTGGGACACCAGAAGGCAATTTGATTGTCAAAAATATTTCATATCCTTCAGGATATTCATTTGGCAGATTGGATTCTGTTAGAGTAAATGATCTTCCAGAGGTTCGTTATAAATATAATACAGACAAACTGGTACAATTTAAATTGACACCAAAACCAGGAATCATTAGAGGGTATCCAGCCGGAAATGAGTTACTCGATAACAACTTTACTGTGTCAAGGAATGCTTCTGGTTTTGTAGTACAGCGTTCAAATGGCACTACAGTCAGCAGTTATATAGTGACAGAATATGAATACAATTCAGACAAAAATATAATGAAAATTTATGCGCTTAAGCCGGATGGAGTATTGGGTGTGACAGAACTGGAATATTCTAATTCGTCATATCGTGATAATGTTACGAAAATTATATATCCTGATGGTAAAAAGACCACGTATGAATATGATCTTAAGGGAAGAGTAGTTGATGCAGCGCAAAGTAAAAATAATGTTATAGCAACAACTGCGATTAATCATACCAATTATTATTATGATGCTTTTGGAAGAATCGACCATGTCTTGATGCCACCGACTAACATTACTGGCACTTTTGCAAATACCAGCTATACTGATGAAACTGGCCGTGCTTTAATAAAATATGAATATAATGGTAATTCTGATCAGGTCTTAACAGAGACTGTTTATAATGAAGCAGACCATACTGTAAACAATTGGGTAAAACAAAAGACATATACTTATCGTAAAGATGGCAGTGTTAGTGAGTCTGCCAGTTTTGAGAAAAACAGTGATGGTAGTCTTAATAAGTTGTATGTAAAAATATCAGATATTATCCCGATTCAAAATACCAATGATTACTCAATAATTACCCTTATGCACAGTGAAGGCACAGCTAATGGAGAATATTCCAAAGCCCAATGTGTTGTATATGACAATGACGGTAATGTGAAGGTTACATATATATCAAACAATCCTGCTGGCCTTGATATAACTACTTGCAAATTCCCCAATAATATTACAAACAGTTATAATTTCGTGAAACGTAATGAAATTTTATATACTAACCTGGGAGCTCCGCGTGAAGTAATAGATAAGAATAATCGCCATATAACTTATTCATATGACGCAAGGTATCGAATTGACTCAATCAAGAAGTTTGCGACTGGTGGTACAGTATCGCAACTGGAAAGTAAATATTACTATAATGATAACAACACCTTGAGTTGTAAAATGGAGAAAATGATTGATGGTAATTGGTTTAATGAAAATTATAATTATGACTGGAATGGTAATATTCTAAATCGAAGTATGTTATTTACTGAACAATTGATTTATGCTACTGCAAATATCGGGTATGGATATGATGCGGTAGGTAATCGTAATAAAGTAATCTTGCCAAATGGTAATGAGATTATCTCGTCATATGACCAGAGTGGTAATTTATCAAACATATCATCACCGTATGGTAATATGAAATATTATTATAATAATGACAGCACAATGCTTGGATATTTACGCGGTAAGTCAGATAATACCTGGAATCTGAAAACAAAGTTTGATTATGATGATGTTGATAAACTAATCGGAATTACGAATATTGGACAACCTGATACTAATCATCTTGATGATGATTTTTTAGGAAGCGTGAATCCGCCAATTGATTTGTCTGGAAAAGTAAAATCGATATTTAACTCATTTATATATGATTCTCAGGGACGGTTAAAATCTTATATAGCGCAAGTAGATAAAAGTAATCTTACCGTACAAAATTGGCAGGTTACCCGGCATATCGCATTTAATTATAACTCGCGTGGACAATTGATAAACGAAACACATAGAAATGATAATATATTTGGTACTATCTGGTCACAGATGGAGTACAAATACGATGATATAACTACAACTACATCTACGACTACAGGTGTAAATTTAACAGGAATTAATCGGCAACTGCCTGGGCAGACTCAGATAACAAACGCGACACCATTGTTGACATTTGATGTTAATAACAGGATCATCAATAATACAGATTTTTACTTTGATGACAATACAGGTAATCCGACGAAATATGCTGGCAAGACAATGACTTATGATGTTGATGACCGGCTTATCAATGTAAAGAACAGTGATGATTATACTATCCTTGATTGTAGTTATTATGCTGACGGCAAACGCGCCTGGAAATGCGGCAGTAGTACCGACTGGACGAAGACATATTTTATCTATGACGGTGACCAGTTACTGTGTGAAATGAAATATGGCGATAATTTCTGCTATTATCCTACCGCCATCAACCTGTGGGGTGCAGACGGTTTGGCAGGTCGGGTAGAAAAGATAAGTGCGGGAACAGATGCTGAAGATCTGTCTTTGCAAAATCCAACTACTTTGCTTGATAATTATTATATAACATGGTACGCTTATGACCAGCAGGGAACTGTAGCGCAGCGATTTGCTGCCGATGGTACTTTGATAAATGTATATGCCTGTGACGCTTTTGGAAATAAATTAGCGGGAACCGAAGAAGTTTATAATTACAACGCCAAATCAGGCTATTACTACGACGCTGAGACTGGTTTCTACTACTGCACCCACCGCTATTACGACCCGGCAAACGGCCGCTGGCTCACCGAAGACCCGATAGGATTTGAAGGCGGGTTGAATTTATACGGGTATTGCGGGAATTCGCCGGTTGGGAGTGTGGATTGGAGTGGGTTAGTCGAATATTATTCAATTAAAGTCGTAAGATTTAAAATTAACATAGAGAATCAAACCATATATGATGATGGTTTGTTAGCAAACACAAATTTTCAGGAATTTAAGATTGCATCAATTTCTAATGCTATTATAGCTGATGAGATAGCTAAACAAGGTTCTGGAAAAGCAAAAGATGTGACATTAACATTTCCAATTGTAGAAGGACGAATAACAGAAAAACAAGCTATTTTACGTCGACAAAGTAGAAAAGATATTCTAGTTTTAGATAAAACAGCTGGTGGTGCTCAAGCTAAAGCATATGCTATCGAAGCAAAAGCATTTCCTAATGGAAACCACTATTTAGATATGGAAACTGATATTTTAACAGCAAGGTTAGTTATTCCTCATTGGCATACTAATATTGGCAATATTAAAATGGGCGGTCATAGTTTTTTTGCTGTTAATAATAAAGATAATTGGAAGAAATTAAAATCAGCACAAGCTTTTCAACATGTATTCAATACAAGTAATGAATTTACTATCCCAGAAAGATCTTCATTATCACCATCACCACTAATTAATCCAGATCCAAATGATCCGTATACTGGAAGATTAATAGTTAAAGGAAGTAATGGATTTCCTACTCTAAATGTTATAACGTTAATACCTTGCCCTTTTTCTATATATGGTATGCCATCTCAGATACCATCATCAGGCGGTGGAATTAGAGCACCAGTAAGAGTACCAGTAAGAGTACCATTAGAACTACTTTGGTAATGATAAAGAGGTAACTTATGAAAAGTACAATTTTTCGTTTTGAACCAGATAATTATAATAAAGATATATTGAAAATTATATCTTGGTTTTTAAAAAGAATTAATACTGTTAGTGTTAGATCATGGAAAACATATAAAAAATGGGCAGTACCAAATTCTGTTCCTATTGAAAATTATACTTATAATAAAACATTATTATTTGTTGATAACTGGTTAAAAAATATCATACAAAAAGCATATGATTATCCTTGTGAGGATGATGATTATCTTACAATTAGTGTTGCTGTGATACGTAGCCAGGTAATAATTTCATTCGATGTAGTCTCTATTATTGACAACGAAAAATGTATAAATGATGTTTGTAATATTTCAATATGGAAATGCAATTCAAAATATTATTTTATGTACAATGAAATATCAATACCATGTGAAATAAATCATATGTCTTAGGATCTTGAAATTAGAGTTTAGTAGCAAATATTTTTGTTCTTTTATGAATAGATATTGCAATATTGACCCACTTTATGGGATAATCGGAATCAAAAATTGACTCATTATCAGTAATAACAATCGCAAACATTTGAAAAATAAAATATTTCTTCTTTATCCCTTTGCCACGCTGGTCGGTGGTTGGAAGCGGGGTAGCTCTTCTTTAACCCTTTGTTCAGCTACCTCGAAGGCAACCACTGACTTTGGCAAAAATGGGGTGAAAATTTCTGGCGGAAAATGTTAAAAAATGGCGGAAAATTGAGAGTAAAATGCTTAAAATGCGATTTTTACCGCTTCTTTAACTATTAGCTGCGTGCCCCCGCTACCATTATTAAAGAAGAAAATCTCATTAATTTGGGATTTTCTTTTTTTTGTATATATCCAAGTAATAAAAATCACTGATAAATTCCCTCATCATTTTTACTCTCGAAAAAACGTATAAAATAATTATAACATTAGTAAAATTTCACTATTTTCGGTCGGGGGTTGTACACGAGGTCATCAAAAAAGTCGTGTATTGGAAGCGGGCAAAATAGAAATTAAATTTTGGGTAGATTTTGCGAAGAATCGTTATTCCTCTTTAATCTTTAATGGTTACCCGTGGCAAAGGGTTAAAGAGGAATGGTGAAAATTGGTAAAAATGAGTGAATTTTAAGGAATATTTAAGTTTTTGACTGTTTTTTTGAATATTTACTACGAAATTTTTACACAAATCGTCTGACACTATCATAACTGCCATCATATCCATTATTTATTAAATCCCGGAATATCATTGCCGAAGTGCTTTTCTGATGATTAAGTACCTTCTGTTTAAAATTTAAATCGAAGAATTTAGCTACACTCTAATTGCTGAAATATTCTCAAAATGATTGCATATGATTTTTGAAGTCGATCTGCATCCAGGAGAACAAGAATCGTACTTAATCAATATCTTGATATGGTATGCTTTTCATACCTTGTTTTTGCAGTTTATAAATAAACCAATCTAAGCAATATTTTCCTGTATTATTAAACCATTGTGTATGACCAAAATATTTTACTATAAATGGACTAATCACATAATAAAAATGAATTGTTTTTTTACCATACCATGATTTTTTTAATATGTAATCACGAAATCTACGAAGAACCCACACTTGTGGACAATCATATGAACCATAAATAGCTGTTGCTATATAACAACCACTATTTTTTGCGCGAGTAGGAAATGAATTCTTAAACTCTTGAATTTCAGTATAATTTTTAATACTTTGAGTTGCAACATCAGATAGACTTTTTATAATTGATTGTCTAAATGAATAAAATGGTTCTATTTCCTCTTTTTTATACCAAATTCTCATAAAACCCATTAACTTTCTATACCCATCTTTTGTTATACATTCCAAATGTAATAAATTTATCCAAGGAATTAACAAACTATTTAAATATGTTTGAGCGTGTTGATAATTATTTGGAGCACCGATAAGAAAAACTTCAACAGTCTTATTATACATAGCAAATATTGATAGTGATATCTCTATCAATAATGTATCTGCTAATATGGATTTTTCACTTTCTGGTGCATACTTTATAGATTCACTTGCGCAAATCACACCTTCAGTATACCTTGGAGCAGCCAATGTAGATAACCAGCATGTTGATTTTGCCTTTATCTTCCATGCGATATAATTATTACTTTCTAATTCTATAACTTTTGATGCATAATCATAAGCTTGTTGATTATTAGATCCTCTTTCGGCAACCTCTGCCAGATTTAATAAACATGCAATTTCAGGATTTTTATAAGTAGACAATGTCTTCTTCACATCTATTTCTATATTACAATAAACACAATTTGTAACAATTAAATCATTAGGTATCTGGATTTCTTTATTACAATCTGGACAATTAATTTTAACAAATGCCATTCCAATAATCACCTTTTATATGATTTTATAATTATTATGGTTCTATCAAAAATCGTTGTTTAATTACCTTAACAGCCGATTTTATGTACTCTGACATCAGTTATTACCATCAAGAATTATTATACCAAGTCTTGCCCTTACTGCAAATTATCTAAAATTAATATTTTATTTTTCCACTTCACTAACATTTTCTATATTTTCTTCAGCTCTATAACCTCCAGCTTCATATTTCCTCCATCGCAGATTCTAATTCACCATCCATTATTACAGCGTAAACCACTGCTGTACGAATGTCTTTATAATCAAGTGCCTCCTGCAATAATCGCAAGTTAGGCCGTACACTGTATAAACGTACTGCAAAAGTCGATCGTAGATTCTTAGCTGATACACCACTACATATTCCAGCACGATTGAGCCAATACTCAACTCGATATGCAATTGTTCGTGCCGATAAACTTGTACCAATCTGTGAAATAAAAAGTGCATGTATGTTTTTTACATTTTGCACATGGCGCTTGGGAAGATAATCCGCTAACGCTGAACGAATCTCACGGTTAAGATATTTTTCAGTCTTGCCAACCCTAACGCGATTTGTTGAAAAATCAAAATCATCTATTTTCAGTTTAATCACATTATGGAACTGAAGCCCAATGGAAAGGAAGCATTCTATTATCACCCTGTCACGACAATCTGTCCATCTTGTATGTTTTTTCAGTATCTCCCGAAGTCGTGTGACTTCAGAATCATTCAGAATATATGGAGCTAACCTATCAGACTGCTGTGGCCTTATAATTAAAGAAATAGGATTTTCCTTAAGCAATCCCACCTTATATGCCCATTCAAAGAATCCGCTGACAGCAGTGAAACGACGCGCCTGTGTTGATTGAGAAGCCATTTCGCCATCACTGCGATTAATCCATTCTGGGTCACTAATTGCAGTTTCCAGCATTCCTTGTGTAACATTATCTATAAATAATAAGCGATGATTTTGATTAAGCAGACGTGTTAGTATCAATAAGTCATTTCTGTAAACAGTAATTGTTCTCTGCGCCTTACCAGCCTGGACAAGCGACTGAATATAAGCCGTTACAGCATTAGATAAAGTTAATGAACTCATTCTTTTTACCCGTCCAGCGATGTTGCATTAATAAGCTGTTCAAAAAGACGATGAATCTCCTGGTGATGAGTCTGAAGGTAATGGGTTACATTAGTATTGCGCATCAATTTTTCCAAATAGCCACGTACCAGCATCAAGTTTAGGAAATTTTTTCCATAACTATCTTCTCGAACCTGTAATTCTCTTTGTAATGAATTTAATTCATCCTGCATACGCATTACCGCTTCTTGAGAAAGGTTGTCAATCTTTTTCGTTTTCTTTGTTTCAACTCGAAGTTGCGGTTTTGTAGCGGCAACCAGCGCCTGGCAATAAGGTGAAGAGAAATTACCTGTCATTACTAACATTTCGGCGATTTCGACCTGCCGCTCTGGTTTAACCTGCCTGAGCATTTGAATGGACTTGGCAGGAATTGGAGTAGCCTTCAGGATGCCAATAGCATCATCACAAATATCTCGCAGCAGGTTTCTTTTATTACGAATACTGACTACATCAAGATTCAATGTCTTTGCCGCCCGTTCCTCACTAACACCCTGGTCTAATGCCTGCAGCAGCATGAAGTGGGCTTGTATCGGCACCAGCCGATTGACATGGCTATTATATGTGTAAGCCTCATCATCGGATGAAAGCAGGCAAAAAACTTCTGTATGACCAATGTTTTTCAGTATGTCGATACGCAGGTGTCCATCAAGCAGAAGATACTGCTCCTGGGCACGTGGCAGTTGAAATACCACTGGCGGTTCAACAATACCGATTTCAGCAATTGATGACTGCATTGCAGCATATACAGCTCCATTTCTCTTGCCATCATCAATTACTTTTGTAGGAAGTATCGAACTTATTTGAATCATGCGGCAACTGGTATTAAAACTAATATTTAACTGGTTACTCATGTGTGCCTCCTTTTTTAAGAGCATCAGCCAGATATTGCGGAAGTTCTATCAGACCTTCAGCACGAAGCATCGTTATGAAGTTTTCGTCGCGAATCAGCAGGCGCATAGCGTTAATGGTGAAAAGCAACCTTTTTTCGCATAGCTCAGCTTTTTTCAAAGCGTCGCGCTGCCGGTCCTGCTCTTTTCGAAAAGCCCGCACAACCGCATCACCAGTAAGTCTGCCACCACTACGATTACCACGTATCAGATTCTTACCGGCAATTTTGCGCATATAAGCCAGGTTTTTTACACGCGAAATATCTCGGGCAGATAATTTTCCATCACTAATAGCGTCAGTCAAAGCAGACTGCAAATCACCATCACCTTGATGAGCTATCAGAGTAGCAGCATATAATGGAATACGACCTGATTCAGCGGCATGCAGCACACGTTCCTCGCCATGGTCATATAAAAATAACAACTCAACAATATAATTCGGCGACAGTCCGGTCTTATGTCCGATTTCTTCACTTGAATAACCACGTTCGCGGAGTTCCGCCAGATTACGGACCGTATCCATTGAAGAGGGACGGGTGCGCGCCATATTCTCAACCAGGCTCATTAAATACAATTCTTCCTTTGAGACATTCCGCACAATGGCAGGTACTTCAATCTGTCCGAGTTGTTTAAATGCTTCCAGGCGTCCTTGTCCACAAATAAGATCATACTTGCCATCAGGACGCTGTCTGACAGTAATCGGTTTCTTCAAACCAACATCAGCAATATTGCCGACAATTTGTTGGAACTTTTTCCGATTGCGTTCACGAGGATTAACAATGTTAATACTATCAATCGGAATAATCTCAATTTTAAGGGAGTTCTGTTCCAATTCAGGATCGAATTCCATAATTTGCCACCTCCAATATTGAGGCCCGACGGGCCAAGTAATAAAGATAGTCTAAACTATCAAATCGAAAAGCATCATAATAAAGGCCATTAGTTTCCGCTAAGCGCAATTTTTCACCAGCCAATTCAGTAGCTGGCAGTAAGTAATAATCAAGAAATGAATTATTATCAGAATCCATGCGAGCAGCAATTGTCATGTCAGGACGCAGTGAATTATCAAATTGAATATTCCAACGATTACTGCCAGCATCAGTCTGTTTACATCGAGCTATGACTAATGATGCGGTAAACTCACGGTTTATTTCTATCAAACCTGTGGAGTCATCCTGCATTATATCACCACCCAAATCAATAATATCATCAGTGATTTGTTTGATAATATTCGGGTGCATTGCTCGCAGACGTTTGTTGATTTCAATAAACGCGGTATCAAAACCGGGAATGTAGCCAATCAATGTGTATGCGCGAATGAGGCTAAACAGTCGGTCTCCGGCCAGTAAATCAAGGACATCTTTTACAGTAACATTACTGTTTTCACCGAGCTGCACCAGGCAATTACAAAGCAGCTGATTTACGGCATCGCCGGATCGCAACAATTTGCCATTAGTAATGAGTTCTTCTTCAACCCCGGTCATCTCACGCAGAACGCAGTTAATGCCGCTGGGTAGTGGAAATGGGTACATGGTTTCTCCTTTTTACGACCAGTATTGATAAGCAAGAGTCAATTTCTCGATGATATTGTCTGTTTTGCCGCCTTCCATATCATCGTAATCAAGGGATTTAATCCATGCGCCATGGATGTGCCAGCGCCGTGTTTCAATGCCGGTGCGGTCGTATTGCACGATATCTACTTCGCGCATATACATTTCCGGAATGCCGCCAACCCCCAGCGTGGGATTAGCACTTCATTAGCAGTATGGTTAAACGATAATCCTTTAGCACGTGGTAAAATAGTAACTCGTACTCGATTACTAATTCCATTTACCAAAGAAGCATTAATTTTAGGTGGGATATATGATTTTATCAAGATAGACGATGGAAAAATTTACGCAAATAAGAAACGAAAGAGAAATGTAACAAGGATATTAAATCTATCAAGCGATGAAGTCAATGAATGTGTTAAAAGAGCAGAATTTATAGGTAAATGGTTTGCGAGGACAACCTTTATCTGCTAACGTTCGTCATTCACTCTCTTTGTGTTTTCAACCACAAGATGAGATTATTCAACGACATCAACTTTTTCATGGTGCATCAGATAACTTTTTTGCACAAGCGCTTAAAGATACTTTGCCATATTTTCTTGGTGCTGTCGATGAAGAATATGTTCGAAAACGTGAAGAACTCAAGAGATTACGTGAACAAATGAGAGTTTATGAACGGCAAATGAATGAATTAAAGGCTATTTCTGGCAATGGAATTAGCAAAGCTGCTATTTTATTGGCTCAAACTCGAGATGTCGGTATGTCGTCTAATATCACTAATACATGGGAAGAAACAATTTCTACACTTCGTGATATAATGAAAGCTTCAATCGCATCTTCCGGTTATGAACAATTTGAAGGACAGGAATATTTACGTCTTGCAAATGAGCGAGAAAAACTGCTTAGAGAACAAAATCGTTTACGCACTGAAATAGCAGCCGCACGAAACTTTAAAAAAGATGAAAATGGCTATTCTCATGAAGCGACTGAGCAATACTCACGTCTGTTATCAATTGGAATTTTTGATGGTTTTGAACCAGTACATACTTGTCCACTTTGCGCGCAGGAATATCCTGATCAAAATGTAATCCCGACAATTTTACAAATGAAAGACATTCTAAACGATGTGTCATCTCGATTATCGAATAACA
>JBIJDE010000518.1:0-3657 GCA_044344305.1 Armatimonadota bacterium | reverse complement strand
ATTTTCAACTGTTAATTTATCAATTGAATTCCCGACTACCAGTATTTTATCATTTACAGTTATCGCATCTATAGGTAAACGTTTTCTGGTTGTAATCTGTGTATTAGATCGAGCATCAAAGATAAATTCTCGTTGACGCCAACACATCATTTCATTTACTAAATTTCTCATTTTTTGTGCTTTTACTAATAATTCATTGCCCTTATTTTCTATTTTAATTATTGTTGGCAAAATATCATTCGCATCTTCTCTTAATCGTAATCTACGAGCTTCTTCTAATCGTGCATTAGCAAGTAGTTCAACTTTATCTGCTGTGTCGCGTAATTCTGCTATTTTTCTTACCATTTCATCAGGAACTTTACCTTGTACATCAGGATTATTTGCTCTTATAAAAAATACCACAAGCGCAGATTGCTTATCATTTGCAATAGAAACAATTTTACCTGGTAACATATAACGTTGCGACTTAGGATTTTTTATTTCTGAAGGATGCTGAGCAAAAGCAATAACCATAGAAATCAAAAATAACGATATTATAACTAATCTAAATAAATTACTCATAGCAAATTCACTTCTTTATTTATTACAACTTTTGCATCCTCTACTAATGCCTGGCCAGATGCTAACAAAGCTTCGGGAGAAGGCGATAATTCATATGATGATAGATATGCATCATATGCTGTAGTATAATCACCGGATGCGTGTGCTATCGTACCTGAAGAATATAAAGTAGCAGCGATTCTTTGAGTAGATGGTTCAATGCGTGCGACATTAACTTCTACTTTTTTTTCTTCATGCTTTACAATGTTCGGTCTATCTATATTTTTTGCAATATTAAAATTTTCAACTTTTATATTTCTTTTTGATAAAGTAACTATTTTATTATTTTGAATTACTGATACATCAGGTTTTTTAAAAGGTGGATTATTTACAACAACTATTGGCAGTTTAGAATTATCTGATTGTGGTTGATCACCAGGTACTACAATTGAGCTGATTGATACACCTGTTTGATTGCTATTCTGAAATTGAACAAAAAATATGACCATTGCTGCTGATAATGCTACCGTGGCAAAAGCAAGTTGGCGTTGGAAATTAATCATTGGACGCCAAATCACTGAAGATATTTTCCGCATAATTCGATGCGTTCTACCAGGAGCAGGAATCAGCACAGGATCATCAATATAACTTTCTTTCAGTAACTCAGATAATTCAACATCACCTAAATAAGATTCCTGCCGCGAGGCTGATCTTACAACAGACATAATTTTCGCAGTTCTATCTATGGAATCAGTAATTATTGGATCGATAGTATATGCCTCGTGTAATAACGATGTCAATTCTAAATCAATTAAATCAGGAGCAGCCGAATAACGAACAGTCTTCATTATTTCAGCAGCTCTTTCTGGTCTATTCAATACTAAATCATCAGAATATACTTCTTTCAGCAAATCTGATAATTCATTATCAACAATATTTAACTCATCAGAATTTAATATTTTCATTTCTTATTATTCCAGGTTCGGATAAGTTAATATCTTCACCTAATTCTTTTTCCACCAGACTTCGTAATTTATGTCTTGCACGATGAACTCTACTTTTAGCTCCGGCAATCCCACATCCAAGTACCGCAGCGACTTCTTCCAATGATCTTTCTTCCAAATAAAACATTAAAACCGCTACTTTTTCCTTTGGACCTAACTGGTTTAAACACTTTTTTACGACATCCATGCGTGCAGTTTTCATCATTTCTTCTTCTGGTGTCATCTTATCAGATGGCAATTCATGTATTTCATCTAATTCAATAGATGCTCTGTCACCAGCATTTTTTCTTAACCATGAAATACTCAAATTATTTGCCACCCTTAACAACCAGTGAATAATAGACGGTTCTGCTTTCAATGATTTAATATGCTGCCATGCACGCACGAAAGCTTCCGCTGTTAAGTCTTCTGATTCAACAGCGTTATTCGTAATCCGGTAACAGTGGTTAAAAACACGTTGTTGATGCATATTAACAAGTTCCTCAAATGCATACATATCACCACTTTGCGCCCGGGCCAGAACTCTTCCTTCGTCAATATCGCGCATCGCGCCCCCGTCTCAGAGATTTACATTTATTTATACGCATATCAATATCTTAGGTTGCAAATTGATTTTAGAAAAAGTATTAATATGAAAATATGTTATCAATATTTATACCCTTTTATACTCTATTCTAAATAAGATGCTAATATCATGCAGAAAGTTGATAATTTTGCATATTAATTTCTTGATTTAGTTTATCAAGAGAATTATACTTACTAAAAAATGGAGAAAATCATGTCATATACCGATGGTTGGGCTTCTATTAATTTAGATATGCCTTCAAGAGTACCGAGAACTGAATATTCATGCGAAATGCATTTTGATTTAATGTCAGCCGTTACAGGTGTTCCAGTGAATGAAAATAGTTCTGAGGAAATGAAATATGATGCTATTAGAAAGTTTCATTTAGCTTGGAATTATGATTTTCAATGGAATGTATTAGTAGGCGGCGGAATTTTCGGAGATAAAAAAACTGACATGGGACACGCTGAGTACCAAGTAGGTGGTGTCGACTATCGTGAGTTGAAAAAATCACCATATAATAACACTGATGAAGTTTTAAACTTTGATTTTGAAGAAACATTTGGATTACCTGATAAAAATGAATGGAAACTTAAATTTGAAGAACAATATAGAAACTCACTGAAATATATGCCCGGTGCCGTTCCTACAACTGGTGTATATATCACATTAATTTCTGGATTTATTGATTTGTTCGGATGGGATCTGTTATTAGAAGCCGCTGGCGATGATTCTAAGAGATTTGGTGAATTAACAAATCGTTATGCAGATTGGATGATGAATTATATGGAAGCGTTATCAATTACTGAAAATGTTCCAGTAGTTATGATTCATGATGACATGGTTTGGACAAGTGGCGCAATTTTCAGGCCAGAATGGTATAGAAAATATGTATTTCCAAACTTCAAACGATATTTTTCTGTTTTACGTGATAGTGGCAAAAAGATCATATTTACAAGTGATGGTGACTATTCTGAATTTATAGATGATGTAGCAAATACTGGGGTGCATGGTTTTGTTTTAGAACCAATGACCGACATGGCATATATTGCAGAGAAGTACGGAAAAACTCATGTATTTATAGGAAATGCTGATACAAGGATTCTATTATCAGGTAGCAAAGATGCTATTCGCACTGAGGTGGAACGATGTATGTCCATTGGGAAAAATTGCCCAGGCTATTTCATGGCAGTCGGCAATCATATTCCACCGAATACTCCTGTTGAAAACGCTCTCTATTATAATGAAATCTATGAAAAACTAAGTAAACGATAAATACACATAAAAATCCTCTTGTTAAATCAGGAGGATTTTTATTTTGACACAATATTTCGACCAGCATGCTTGGCATTATAAAGAGCAATATCTGCATTATTTATCATTTCATCAATAATAAGTTTATCATGATATTCAGTAACTCCAATGCTTATAGTTGCAGTAATTTGTTTCTCACCACAAAATAATTCATTTTCAACTGCTATACGAACTTTTTCTGAAACTTCTATAGCATCATCAATACTACAATTATTCAATATAACTAAAAACTCT
>JBIJDE010000573.1:0-3115 GCA_044344305.1 Armatimonadota bacterium | reverse complement strand
AATTGCCAAAAGTTCGTGATAACGCTGATGCTAACCCGATTATAACGAATGATGCTCCGGTTATTTTTCCGTTAGGTGAAACTATAATAACTTGGAATGCAAAAGATGCAATTGGAAATATTAGTTCTGTTAAACAAAAGATATCAGTTATAGATAAAAAACCACCTGTTTTATTAGCTCCAGATGACATATCTATAGAAGCTATATCACCAACTGGAACTGTTGTAAATCTTGGTAATCCTGTAGTTTCTGACAATATTGATAAAGAACCAACAATAAAAAATGATGCTCCTACTTCATTTAAACCAGGTTCTTATATCATTACATGGACAGCTATAGATAAGGTTGGTAATCAAACAAAAGCACTTCAGAAAGTTACTATTACTGATATTACACCACCGAGATTACTGCCTCCCCCTGATATTACTATTGAAGCAACTTCTCATACAAATATGAAAATAAACATTGGAAATCCTGAGGTAGCAGATAATGCTGACAATTCACCTAAAGTAGCAAATGATTCACCGGTACTTTTTCCATTAGGTACTACCATTGTTACTTGGCTTTCCATTGACTCGTTAGGAAATCGTTCTATGGCGACTCAACGTGTAAGAATTGTTGACACAACACCTCCATCAATTATACCTCCTAAAGATCTCATAACATATGAGGAAGCGGTGAAAGGAACTGTAGTAATCTTAGGCAAACCAATCATTCATGATGCTTTTGACCCTAAACCTAAAGTCTCAAATAATGCCCCACAGTTATTTAAAATGGGTAAGCATGAAGTTATTTGGATTGCGGTTGATTCCTCAGGGAATTCATCTGTAGCAATACAAAAAGTGGAAGTACTTAAAAAGTTTAAAAAAGATATAAATTTACCCAGCCCAAATAATAAATTACCAATTCCAGTTGTTGATAATACAAAAAGTAAATCCGTATTTTTGCCTTACTCTGTTCATTTTGCTCCTAACAGTGTTAATTTATCATCTAAATCATTAACCGTTTTAAAGTCAATGATTCCAACATTGAATAAAAATACTGACATTAAAATTATGATTGTTGGATGTGCTGACTCATCAGGAGACTTAAGCAAAAATATCGAAATATCTATGGATAGAGCAAATGTAGTTGCAGATTTCTTAATTACGAGTGGTATTCAAGTTGAAAGAATCACGGTAGACGGTAAGATTGTACAAACAGATAAATCTGCTATCGCTGGTGCACATGCAAGAGAAGCAAGGCTTTTTTATAGCTCACCTACAATCAAAATTAATGTAGTTGATCAAACAACTGATCTTATAGTTATTAAAAAAACTAATATCCAAGAACCTTTAATTAAGAAAGTTATAAAACCGGCTGTGGGTAGTAATAATAGTAATCACCAAAAAAATAAAACTATTAAAAAAGTGAAGCCAACCGAAAAAAAGAAACCAATATCAGTAATAATAAAGAAAAAGAAAATTACAAACATCAAAAAACCATCTTATAAAAAGAAACCTGTAGGTAACTTTGCCTGATAATTATTTTTGCTTATTTTTATTTTGTGTCCGACGTGCTTCTTTAGCCGTCGGATATTTTTTTGTAGATTTTACAGCATCAAATGGTGATTTACCTTGTAATTTTATCAAGTGGTCTCTCAAAGATGCTGCTTCTTCAAATTTTAATGATTTAGCAGCATCTTGCATTTTCTTTTCTGTTTCAGCTATTAGTTCATCTAATGGTCTACCAGACTCATCACCACCATAAATAACTGTTTCTTCTTTCATCATGCCTGTATTGATAGAATCTCGAATTCCCTTTGAAATAGTTACTGGTGTAATATTATTTAATACGTTATATTCCAATTGCAATGCTCTTCGTCTATTTGTTTCGGAAATAGCTTTTCTCATTGATTCAGTTATGACATCAGCATACATAATAACTTTTCCTTCAATATTACGTGCTGCTCTTCCAATAGTTTGAACTAAAGATGTTTCTGAACGTAAAAATCCTTCTTTATCTGCATCAAGAATTGCTACAAGTGTAACTTCAGGCAAATCTAAGCCTTCACGCAATAGATTAATTCCAACTACTACATCATAAATACCCATTCGTAAATCTCGCAGAATTTCTGAACGGACAAACGTCTGCAAGTCACTATGCATATAATGTACTTTAACACCCAAATCAATAAGATAATCAGTTAAATCTTCTGCCATTTTTTTTGTTAATGTAGTAACTAAAACACGTTCACTTTTTGCTGATCGTATTCTAATTTCATTTAGCAAATCATCAATTTGACCTTTTGTCGGTCTTATAATTACTTCTGGGTCAATTAAACCAGTAGGTCGTACTATTTGTTCTGCAACATTTGTTGAATTAGTTTTTTCAAATGGTCCAGGAGTTGCTGAAGTAAATACAATTTGACCTACCTTAAGCATAAATTCATCAAATGTTAGTGGTCTATTATCGTATGCACATGGCAATCTAAATCCGTAATCAATAAGATTATCTTTTCTTGACCTATCTCCTGCATACATAGCCCGTATTTGAGGAACTGATTGATGAGATTCATCAATAATACACATGAAATCTTTTGGGAAATAATCCAATAAAGTATATGGGGGATCACCAGGTCTTCTACCATCGAAAAATCTTGAATAATTTTCTATTCCATTACAATAGCCAATTTCACGAATCATTTCCATATCAAAGCGGGTGCGTTGCATAATTCTTTGTGCTTCTAACAATTGATTTCTCGAAATAAACCACGAATGCCTTTCTTGTAATTCAGCCTCAATTTTTTCTAACACTTCCTCGATTTTTTCTGGGAGAGTTGCGTAATGAGTTGCAGGAAATATCAATGCGCTATCAGGTTCATCAATTATTTCACCAGTTAATGGGTCAACTATAGTAATCTTTTCAATTAAATCTCCAAACATTTCTATTCGGGTAATTTGCTTAGTTGCAGAAGCATGTATTTCTAATACATCACCTCGTACTCTGAAAGTTCCGCGTTCTGATGTGATATCATTTCTTGAAAATTGCAGGTCAATTAACTGATGTAAAATCTGATCGCGATGTATTTCTGTATTAATAGATAATGGTATCGACATTTTAAGATAATCAATAG
>JBIJDE010000516.1:0-3668 GCA_044344305.1 Armatimonadota bacterium | reverse complement strand
TTGTTCTTACAGCAACTAAGGTAGGGTTTAAAACTATCTCCCAGTTTCCTGTCAATGTATTTTTACTCATAATAGGATTTGGTAAAAATGCAGGAAGATCTGATACTGCATTAAATGTTAAAGTTTGTGATACCTCATCGGTTGGTCCTGTAATTACATTGGTTAGAATGATGGTTTTTGGGGTGCTGTCAGATGCACTGGTATCTGGTATAGCATCAAATGATGGCGGGTCATTTACCGGGTTAACAGTATATTTAAATGTGGCTGTTGTAGTATCAATGCCACCATTTAACACACCACCATTATCTCTAATTGTAACACTGAAATTTGCTATTCCGGATTTATTTGCTGCCGGGGTAATAGTAATAACTTTATTTAGCACTGCTGGATCGGTAGGGGTAATTACTACACTACCGATTATCGATGTGTTATCTGCACTAGGAGTAACCTGTAATGTTTGTCCGGCATCTATAGGTCCGCCAGGTGAAATTGTGACATTAAAGGAATATGCTCCTGAATCTTCATTTACTACAATGTCTGGAATTGGGTTAGGGGTAAAAGTAGGAGGTTGATTTGCATGTGACAATGTTAAACCGTCAGCTTTAGTGGTTACTAATGTACCAGTTGAATCCAAAACATCGATACTATATATATTGGGTAACATGGAGTTTACATTTATCTGGAATACAATCTGAGTATCAGATGATGAAACTATGGTACTTGCAGGATAGGTGTTTATGGATGCTGTCATTTTTATTTGTGGATTAGTTGGTAGATTTCTACCATTAACAGTTATATTAATTATGCCCTGATTATCATAAGCTGTAGTAGGTGAGCTTGAAGTTATAGCTGGAGTTGCTGGTATAACAGGTATCCATTGCGGATATGTAACACCCATAACATCTATTAATCCACCTGCTAAACTATTTTCTTGTAATATAGTACTTGTACCAGTAGTTAAATTATAAATATTTAGTTTTGTATAGAAGTCAGTATAGATGAAATTCTTGGAGTCATTAACCCAGTCATACCCGGTGTTTGCTGTGGAGGCTAACATAATAGAAGTCGGGACGAATGTATTATCATATCGTTTTATACCGGTAGAAGTTTGATAAGATGCATTGCTCCCATCAGGCTGCCATTTAACCATTGCTAATGATGCAGCATCATTGGCCAGTAATTTATTTATAGCTGTTGCTAAATTATATATATATGTAGAATTACGATTATCAGCATATACAAAGGCTGTGCCGTCCGGTTTCCAGAAGAAATCTGAAGGATTATTGTCAGTATTAATATCTGTATGCAATGTATATGTTGTAGTTGTAGATGTAGTTAGATTATATTTTTCTATTGTTCCATTGGTGTTAATATATGATATCTCTTTGTTATTGCTTCCTGGAACCCATTGCAGTTTTGCTTGTGATAAATTAACAATTGGAATAGATTGCTTTACAGTGCCATCTGTGCCAATTATTACAAGGTTCGGACCAGGATATTCTACAAAAGCAATACTATTTCCATCGGGACTTATTGCTGGACCATATCCTAATTTACCAGTATCTACTACAGCAGTAGGCGGACCTTCAATTGGCACTACAAATATGTTTGATACTGATCCAGCTGTCATATATGCTACTTTACTGCCCCCCCATGTGATTGAAGATACCAATGGAGTATTTGAAGCAATAGTTTGCTTTGTTTTAGTAGATGTATCATAAACATACAGGTTTGCACCTGATGCAAATATTACTTTTCCTGCTGCAACTGTTGGAGGAGTAGCACGTTTTCTACCTACAGGTACTTGTGTGTATGCTGAAACAATGAGAAAAAGCGATGTTATTAAAATAAACAGACGGATATTGAGTTTTGTTATCATCCGAGTCTCCTGTACGATAATGGATTTATGGTGATATTATACAATAATTTGCTGAAATTTATGAGGTGATATTCGGATATTCTTGAAAAAAAATAAAAAAGGGGTAACAAAAGTTACCCCTAAACGGTTATGTACTTAATATTTACTAACTACACCGAGTCATGCTGTGGATTAATAGTCGGATTTTGAGTAGCAAGGCGATTCAATGCATGAATATATGCTTTCGCTGAAGATTCGATAATATCTGTTGATGAACCGCGTCCATTGAATATTTTACCATTTTCATCAGCTATTCTTACTGTTACTTCACCTAATGCATCAGTACCGCCACTGATAGAATGTACAATATAATCAACTAATCGATGCGGTAATGCCGTAGCCTGGTCGATTGCTTTATATAATGAGTCAACAGATCCTACGCCAATAGCAACCTCTGTTATTTCTTGTTCATTGTGCAATATTCTAATAACAGTTGATGGAATCGTGCTGGTACCACAAATAACTTGCAAATAGTCGAGTTTGAATTGCTCATCTACCATCGTCGCTTCATCAGTGACAATAGATTCTAAATCACGTTCAGTAACTTCTTTTTTCTTTTCTGCAACTTGCTTAACTCTCTGAACGACCTTTTCTAACTGAACATCATCTAATTCATAACCCATTTCCATTAATTTTCGCAATACAGCGTGTTTGCCAGAGTGAATACCGATGACTATTTTGGTTTCACCTGCTCCAACATCTTCAGGATTCATGATTTCATAGGTTTTACTATGAGCCAACATGCCGTGTTGATGAATGCCGGATTCATGGGCGAAAGCATTGGCACCGACAATTGCTTTGTTCGGTTGAACCTGAATGCCTGTAATATCACTAAGCAAACGACTGCTGCGCATGATTTCTTTTGAGTTAACACCAGTAGTAACACCAAATGAATCTTGTCGGGTAATTAACGCCATTACAACTTCTTCTATTGAAGCATTACCAGCGCGTTCACCCAGGCCGTTTATGGTACATTCTACCTGTCCGGCCCCGTTACGGATAGCTGATAATGAGTTTGCAACTGCTAATCCCAGGTCATTATGGCAATGTACAGAAATTACTGCTTGATCTATATTTTTTACACGATTTTTAATAGTTGCAATCAACTTGCCAAATTCATCTGGCATTGCATATCCGACAGTGTCAGGGATATTAACAGTGGTAGCACCTGCCGTGATAACAGCTTCAACAATTTCACATAAAAAATCAACATCGCTGCGAGTGGCATCTTCAGCAGAAAACTCTACATCATCACACAATGATTTCGCCAATGTTACGGCATCTATAGCCATTTTCAGTACTTCAGGTCGACTTTTGCGCAATTTGTGTTCCATGTGGATATCTGATGTTGCAATGAAGGTATGTATTCTTTTTCGTTCTGCTGGAGCTACTGCTTCAAATGCGCGGCGGATATCTTTTTCATTAGCGCGACACAATCCTGTAATAATTGGGCCTTTAACCTCGCGTGCTATCAGGTTTACTGCTTCAAAGTCACGGTCAGATGAAATTGGGAAACCTGCTTCTATAACATCAACTCCCAATCGAGCCAACTGACGGGCGATTTCAACTTTTTCTTCAATATTCATACTTGCGCCGGGTGACTGTTCGCCATCGCGCAAAGTGGTGTCAAAAATAATAATTCTTTGGGACATTGTCATCTCCAATCCGGTATCACCGGTTTCAAATAGATCACTCCAACTGACTTGTGGGTGACCAGCATAATCTGCATTGTTTAAAAAGTTAAGAATTT
>JBIJDE010000514.1:0-3676 GCA_044344305.1 Armatimonadota bacterium | reverse complement strand
AGCGGCACGTTCTATAAAAACACCGGCTTATTAAATTTTAGGATAAACTTTCTTTTTTGTATTGCCACTGAATTTCAACCGGGGGCAGGCTGGAAGCCTGCGGTCCCAGTGTATAAGGAATTATTTTCATTATTGGACCGCAGGCATCTTGCCTGCCCCCTGGTATAAATTTAGCGGTACGTTCTATAAAAAACACCGGCTTATTAAATTTTAGGTTAAACTTCCTTTTTTTTATTGCCACTGAACTTCAACAGGGGGCAGGCTGGAAGCCTGCGGTCCCAGTGTATAAGGATTTTTTTTCATTATTGGACCGCAGGCATCTTGCCTGCTCCCCGGTATAAATTTAGCGGCACGTTCTATAAAAAACACCGGCTCATTAAATTTTAGGTTAAACTTCCTTTTTTTTTATTGCCACTGAATTTCAACCGGGGGCAGGCTGGAAGCCTGCGGTCCCAGTGTATAAGGAATTTTTTTCATTATTGGACCGCAGCATCTTGCCTTCCCCCCGGTATAAATTTAGCGGCACGTTCTATAAAAAACACCGGCTCATTAAATTTTAGGTTAAACTTCCTTTTTTTTATTGCCACTGAATTTCAACCGGGGGCAGGCTGGAAGCCTGCGGTCCCAGTGTATAAGGAATCATTTTCATTATTGGACCGCAGGCATCTTGCCTGCTCCCCGGTATAAATTTAGCGGTACGTTCTATAAAAACACCGGCTTATTAAATTTTAGGATAAACTTTCTTTTTTTTATTGCCACTAAATTTCAACAGGGGGCAGGCTGGAAGCCTGCGGTACCAGTGTATAAGACGCACGGCCGTGCGTCTTGTACAATCGGGGTCTGATGATAGATTAGATTTTACGCCCTGTAGGGGCATAATTCCTCAATAAAAATGAACAAGCTTGGAATAGTTATCATGCAATTGAGCGGGGTTAGGGATTGAAAATTTCATGGGGGACATTGAACTTATCTTGCACCAAAAATGGAAACCCCGATGATATATTGGTTCATCGGGGTTTCAGGTTTCCGTTGTCATTCCTCTTGACTCTCCCATCCAGAATCTCTGGTTTATCTAAAAAGCACTTCAGACCTTACGCTTTCCGGCCAATTAGCTTTTTATAAGCTGTTGATATTGGAGAACTTGTCCCCGTTTTTTTACCGGATTTTTCGTAATGGTGAAAGCACCATTCTATTATTATTATCGTCATGTTTTTAGACATCTAAACGATTATTTTATTAAATTTTGAAAATAATTTTGATTTAATGTGTATGTATTATAGCAAGCCAATAATTTACTCGTGACAGTGTGTGATTTCCGCGCTATAATGACAACTGTATAGATTACCAGATTTGGGGGATTTATGAAATTTAAGTTATATATATTTTTACTGTGCCTGTTGCCGACGCTGTTATTTGCAGTGCAGCCAACGACATTACAGGTTGTTGATGTGCGCAGTAAAGTTACAGATGCTGACTTTATGACAAAAATGATGTCGTTGCAGGGAGCTATTAATCGTCAGGTGGATCGTAATCTGCCAGCGATATTCCTGATTCGCAATAACAATGAAGCATATTGGGCAGATGTGCTGACCAATACATATCGGCTGAAACGCGAAAACCTGACACCTGAGCAGGTAATCGAAGTTAATAAAGCAAACTTGAAGTTTCAAGTCCTCTACAGCGCAACTGATAATCCGTGGAATCGTTCGGTAGCCGTCGCATTTGCCGGGGTATCTGAAGAAGCGGCAATTGTTACAACTGAAGATATGGGTATCCCTTCACTGGATTTCCCAAAGGATGGATGGGATAACCGCGTAGATGCTTATAAATGGGAAAAGCAGAATATTGGCGATAAAGCTAATAAAGAGTGGTTGGGTTTATTGCCGGAAAATGGTAGTGGAATATTAGATATGGTGGCGGTTAATAAGATGATGGCAATTGACCTGAACCCATCAGAAGAAGCCGAAAAAGCATTATTGGAAGAGTTTATCAAGGATGTTAAGGAAAGCGGCAAAATTATCGGATATCCTGACAAACGTGTGAATGATGTTGATACTGCCCAGACAAACCTGATGGAGATAATTGGCGATCGCGATTTGCGATATTTACCTGCTCGCATCACCGGCAATCTATCATGTTTCATGCGTTTTGAATCTGTTCGTCCATATCGTCAATGGCGCGATGAGATAGTACCGTTTAAACAAACGGAAGATAAGAAAACTCCGAATTGGCTGGTGCTGATATATGATGGCGGCAATACGCGTTATGACGGAGCCCAGTCTATTGATAATGCGATGTCAGCCCTGGCATTGCTGGACGACAGTGCAATTAAGAAAATCCCGGTTGGCATTGAAGTGCCGATGACAATAAACGAGTTGGCACCGCCGATTTACTCTCAACTTATCGCACGTCAGCGTTCTACCATGGCAGAATTGATAGCTGCACCAAATGGTGATGGATACGCATTACCTATCTCAATGGCTGACAATAGTAATTACATCATTAAATCCGCAGAAATTGGTAAAAAATTAGATTTAACCAGTGTGGTAACATTCGATAATTCGGCAGAATCAAAAAAATGCAAGGGATTATACGATATGATGTCTGCTGCTGGATGGCGCAGTACATTTTTATATCCCACTAAAAACTTCACAGAAAATCGCTCTGGAACTACCGGGGCTTTCGCGGGCTTTGCCGCGTTACTCGGGTTTGATAATGCGAATACGCCGGCTGATTTGATTAAGATACTTGAAACTAAAAACACAAGCAATTTTCGCGTAGTTTTTATTAACCCAAATGGTATACCACCCGCAGTGTTGAAAAGTTTAATGCCGGAAATCGAGAAGTACAATACAGTAATAACTCCCAGCCAAGCCGTTCGGGAATTAGAGGAATATACCCGGGTTATTAAATTATTGGATGGCAAGGACCGTGGCAAACCGACATTGAATATATCGACACCGGCGGTTGTTGGCGGTGAAGTTCCACAGGTATATTCGCCAATTACCATTAATGTCCGCGTATCGGCTGGCGGCGGCACTCCCAATGTAATGTTGGCACGCCTGCAATATGAAACGCCGGATGGTAGAGTCGGCGCGGTAGATATGGTGAAAACAGGAAAAGCCAAAGAATATATCTGGACAGCCATAGTTCCACCGTCATTGCAGGAAGGGACATATAGAATCCGCGCACGCATGGTTGATGGTGTCGAAGCCGGTATATCATACTCACCAGCATTAGAGATTAAGTTCGCCGCCCCTGACCTTGATGGTGACAGTGCAAATGATGCATGGGAAAGCTACCTTGGCACTAATCCGGCAAAGGCAGATACTGACGGCGATGGTATGCCAGACGGCATTGACCCGCAGCCTTTATTGAGAAATAGCAATATCCAGCAACTCACACCATCATACAGTGCACCCGCGGATAAAATAATTCTCGCTGATCCAGGTTCCAGCCTGTCCGGAAATGATGGACGCGATATTCCAGAAGGCACTACTATTACCTATAAATTACCAGTCGGAGATATCGGTGCCAAGGTAGCCACTCGGCGTATTGTAACCGCGAGTGTCGTGGAGAATGACGGCCGCAGTAATTGGGTAACGGAAGTTAAATATTCCAAGCTTTCTCCCGAAATACTGGCAAACGGTAGTATGAATATTAAGTTCCCTGTTCA
>JBIJDE010000013.1:0-27687 GCA_044344305.1 Armatimonadota bacterium | reverse complement strand
ATCGGCATTACACTGGAAGGATAACTATATTTAACTGTAGCATTAACCATTCCATTCACATCGGTTTTTGTCACTGTTTCCTGCAATAATTTTTCATCATCGCCGTAAGTACGAATAGTAACCATCGCCCCTGCAGCGGAAGTGCCGTTAGGCATCAATACCTTGCGCGAAACATTGAGAGTGTCTTCGGCAAATGCTGTCATCACCACAAAAACTCCAAAGAGCAATAATAGAAGGGAACGAATTGGCATACTCATTGTCATATCTCCAGTTTTAAAACAGGTTAGATGGTATGGAATTATTTACCATCATCATAATGTAGTAATAGTATTACTCTCTTAACCACGTGTCAAGTAATTTTCAAATATCCATTATATTTCAACTCGGTGTTTTTTCGTTGTATTCTCCTCGAATTACAACTATTATAAAACTATCGGGTACAGCCACAAATGCGGGCAACCACTATGAATTATTCCGGGCCTAATTTTTCCGCATTTAAGGCAGTCCCCTTCAGTACCACTAAATTTCTACAGTAGGGCAGGCAAGATGACTGCGGTCCAATACATTTTTAATTTTGCATTTTCAATTTTTAATTAGAATTTGCAAATTGCAATTTGCCATTTACAATTTGCAATTACTCCAACCACTACCTTTTGAACGCTAAAAATGTTAAAATTCACTTGTGAAAAATTATCGGCATATTATATGGGATTGGAATGGTACTTTGCTGGATGATTCGCGGGTTTGTTTTGATATTCTGAACAGAATGTTGGCGCGACGCGGATTGTCGGCGGTATCGCAGGGACAATACGAAGAAGAGTTTGGTTTTCCGGTTATTGACTACTATACTCATGTAGGATTCGACTTTAAAAAGGAATCTTATGGCACTTTAGCGAAAGAATTCATAGACGAATATGATTTGCACGAACTTGAGTGCCAGGTGAGAGCGGATGGAATAGCCGCGATTTCCGAATTCAAGAAGCGCGGTTACCGACAGTCGATATTATCAGCGTTAGAGCAGAATAGGTTGCACGCCGCAACTTTGCGGCTGTCATTGCAGCATTATTTTGATGACCTGGTGGGCGTTACCGATTATCTTGCCGGCGGCAAGATAGAACGGGGAATGCAATATATCGTCGGATGCAACAATTGCAACGCGGAAGAGATATTAATGATTGGCGATACCCCGCATGATTACGAGGTTGCCAGCGCGTTGAATATAGATTGCGCACTGATACCCGGCGGCCATGCGTCAATTAACCGGCTGCGAAAAACCGGCGCACTTATTTATACATCTATTAATGAATTAATTGGTGATATTTTGAAATCGTAATCCAAATAAATTGGATACGTATTAAGTGTTAAGTTTTCGGTTTTCAGTTTTCAGATGGAAATACATTCTGAAAACCTTATAGTTATATGATGGGACAGACAGCCTTTACGGCTTCGCCGCTTGGTGTCAGTCCCTGTTAATCCTGTCGAATTTTTGTATTATGAAAGGGAGATACCGATGTCTGAACAGAAGCCGATTACCTACCGGGATGCCGGTGTAGATATTGATGCGGGAGAACGCGCCGTAGAGATGATGAAAAAGCATGTGCGTTCGACATTTAACAGCAGTGTTTTAGCCGAGTTAGGTTCATTTGGCGCCATGTTCGCACCGGATTTAAGCGGAATGAATACCCCGGTGCTGGTATCCAGCGCGGATGGTGTGGGGACAAAGTTAAAGATAGCATTTGCCGCCGACCGTCACAACACTGTGGGACAGTGCCTGGTGAATCATTGCGTTAACGATATTCTGGTTCAGGGAGCCCGCGCGCTGTTTTTCCTTGATTATTATGCTTGCGGCAAGTTAGACCCGCTGGTTGCGTCCGCCGTGGTGGAAGGCCTGAGTATCGCCTGCCGCGAGAACGGATGCGCGCTGATCGGTGGCGAAACCGCAGAAATGCCGGATATGTATACCATCGGCGAATATGACATGGCGGGATTCATCGTCGGCATGGTAGATAAAGAAAAGGTACTGACCGGCGAGAATATCAAACCCGGCGATATGGTAATTGGATTACAATCAAACGGACTGCATACCAACGGCTATTCACTGGCGCGCCGCCTGGTGTTTGATGTCGCCGGATTAAGTGTTAACGATATATTCCCCTGGGGTGTCAGCGTTGCCGACGAATTGCTGCGCGTCCATAAATCCTACGCTAACTCAATTCACCCGCTGTTGGCAGATAACTTGATCAACGGCATGGCACATATCACCGGCGGCGGCTTAATCGGCAACCTGGTACGTTCATTGCCGACCGGATGCCGTGCGTACCTTGATTCAGCATCCTGGCAGCATCAACCGGTATTTACATGGTTATGCGAACAAGGCAAACTGCCACTGGTAGAACAACACCGCACATTCAACATGGGAATCGGTTTTACCGTTGTATGTGCCAGTGATAAATATGTTGAAGTCATGACCCGTCTGAAAGCCGCTGGCGAAACTGCCTGGCTGATAGGCGAGATCAAAGCCGGCGAAAAAGGTGTGGAAGTTAAATAACTTGTCCATAAAACCTGACATACGAGAAGAGGATTTGGCGCGGCGCGCACAAAAAGGTGATAGGGCTGCTTTTGACAGCCTTGTCGGCTATTGTGCACCACGTCTTTTTAATCTTGCGTATCGTCTGATGGGCAATCGCGACGATGCTGACGATATTACCCAGGAAGCATTTCTGCGTATTTACCAGGCATTGCCGCGCTTCAAATGGGATGCTTCCTTCAACTCATGGATGTATAAAATTATCTCCAATCTCTGTTTTGACGAAATGAAACGCCGTAAAAAACGTCCACTTAACTTCGCGGAAATTACCGCTGAAGGTGAAAATGAGCCGGAGTTCTCCGCCGAAAATTCTGACCCCGCCGAAATAATCATGAAATCAACAGAATCTAAAATAGTACAGCAAGCCATCAATGAATTGCCGGCAGAAGCGCGGGCGATAATCGTGATGTTTGACGTACAGGGAATGAGTTATTTGGAAATTGCTGATATTATGAAATTGAATATGGGTACAGTAAAATCGAGGTTAAATCGCGTTCGCCACACATTGCGTGAAAAAATAGATAAAATGCGTGGAACATTATGATACAAATGACAGTTATTATATATGAGAGAAGAAAATATGCGAAAGTGCAGTGAATTTTCCGAGTTTTATACAGATTATATAGACGGCGCATTAAACGAAGAGATGCGCGCGGAGTTCGACGCACATCTGAATATTTGCCCCGACTGCGTAAAACAACTGGAAAGCTTTAAATCCGTCATAACAACACTGCACGAATTACCCATCGAACCGTTGCCGGATGATTTTAATGCGCGGTTGTTAACTCGGTTACATGTTGAAAAAAGACGAAAGGCATTATGGTTTCCCGCGTTAGGTGTCGCTGTGGCCGCTATGGTAATCGGAATGCTTATGGTACAAAACCCAATAAGCAAACCAGGTGAAGAACTCGCTTACAATAATTCGCGTCAAATCGAGAAAAAAGTTGATATAGCGAAAAAGAGCGTTACCAGAGAAAATGAGACATTAGCTGGTTCTCCCGCGGCTCCGGCTAAAGTTCCGACTATAACAAAAGAACAGGGGAAATCAGTGCCGGTATCATCAAGTAAAGGCAGTAAAGCGAAGGTAATCACCTCGCAAAAGCCGGGTATGAAACCAATGAAGATTGCCGGGTTGCCTAAAGATATGACTACGACTACAACTGAACCAAGTATAGCCATGTATGATAATAAGTCGATGACCCTATCAGAAAATCAACCACCTATTATCAACAAAAATAGTGTTGACAACAAAATCGCATTTGATCCTGGTGAAATAAAGAGCAATAATTTACCAAAAGCAGAAACATACAACGACAACAATAAGTCTGCATTAGATACAAAAGACGCCACCATCTCTGTAGCCATGGCACCAGGCGCGGTAGGCGGCACTGGAACCTGCGCAGACGCAATGCCGGCAATGGCTGCTGATAAAAAAGACAAAACATCATCAAGCCGAAAGTTTGAACCTGCGAATGGTATGCAAATGCCATCACACGCAATGATGTCGACAACAATGGCTGCTGAACCAACATTGCTGATGACTGATGTTGCTGGAAATAAGATTACAGTTAAAATCAACAATAAAACAAATACAGTTGTTGTAAATGAGCAAAATGAATTAGTTATCGATAAAACAAACTATATATTGATTAACCAGAATAACAAATTAATCACTGAAACCGGTGTTTATTTGCAGAAAGCGGCTATTAAAGAGAAAGTTGTTGTGTTACTGCCGACAGAACTGGTACAGAAAAAGTTGTTAAATAACGTGAATGATAATAACGGATTACGAGCAATAGCTGCTTCAATGGACGCAGAAATATACTTTTATGGTAAATTTGTTACAATTCTGCCAAAAAATCCACAATAAACACTTGAATTCACTGTGAATAAAGTGTTATACTTTTACGCCAACGAAAATTCAGAGGTATGGAAAAATGAAATCCGGAATACATCCAAATTACTTTAATGCAACTGTTACATGCGGTTGCGGAAATAGCTTTCAGACTCGCTCAACACAGAAAGAAATGCGCGTTGAAATCTGCTCTGCCTGTCATCCGTTCTACACCGGACAGCAGAAGATTCTCGACACCGCAGGCCGCGTTGAGAGATTCAACAAGAAATACGCAAGTATGTTAAAGAAATAGAGTCCGTACAGGTTCATCCGAACCTATATGGTTGTACTTTCAACCCTCCGCCGAAAAATGCCGGCTGGAGGGTTACTCTTGTTTGGTATGGTGAAAATAATTAATGGCTGGATGTCGATGATACTATCGGGTCCAGGCACGAATACTGTATTTGCTAATGATTGAAAGTATGCTGGTAACCGCAGTATTCAAGTTCAGTACTGAGTTTACCGAAGTGCAGCCCCCTTGTTCAGTCGAACTTTTTTATTATCAGCTTACTTAATTTTGAAGGTTTTATTATTTAGTTTCCGGTCTTATAAAAAAGAATGGCAGCAATAGGGGACTGCCTCGAATCCCAGAATAGATAAAAATTAACAATCACAGATAATAGGGATTCGTGGCTGTCCCCGGCAAGTTCCCGAAAAGATAACAATCAAATCCTGACTTTTATATACGGATTTGATTGCTAACTGACTAAAATCCCCATAATCCTCTCAATCCGTGGTTCAGACAAATAAAAACCCTCGCGATCGATGTTAAACGAAAATTAATTTACTGGCGTTCCATAAATATGTAATTCGCAAAGTTCAACATTGCTGGCGTTTGCCCCCCATGACAGGCGGAAATATTGGCCTACCAGGTCACCGCCGACTGGTTGAGTGAATTGAAAATTTCCGTAGCTGGGGGCAGTGTTTTTATATTTATAGTCAATGCCGCCATTGTTCCATACTTGGAACCATGTTACACCATCTTTTGATAGTTCGATTTTCGGTGCTGCCAATGTGCGACTGGTGTCCCAGTGGGTAATTGACGCGCCACTCATGTTGTACGAACGTGAGAATTTAAAAGTTACGCTATTACCGGCCGATGATGCTGGTTTGGCAAGTCCTACACCGTGATCCCACCATCGGGCATCATAACCGGTGCCGCTAACTGTCATTTTGGTATCTTCATCAAACAGGATATTGTATGTGCTGTCCATCGGTACAGGTTCGCCTTTAGCCGGGTATGCCGCGATGCGTGGAATGCCGAAAAATCCACCAGCGGTGTTAGTCGGGTTAACTTCTAATTCAATATAACTGCTTAATCGTCCCGGACCAGCACTGGTTCGGATAGTGTTATCATAAGGGCCGCCAGTATCTTTCCATATTAAGCCACCCTGATCGGTGAATGTAAAGTTGTTTGGTGATTCAGATACCATGCGAAATTGAATAGCTAATTTCCCGATATTCATTGGCGATTTGAAGGTATAACGTACTTTGTTGGAACCTCCGGTACCTACCGGAGAACCAACGCCAAGTCTCCAGCCGCCTTCTACCACGTCGCCACACTGGATACGGGCAGCGTCCCCGCCGGTTTGTGATGTTGTCCAGTAGTAAGAACCATCAAGTTTCCAGCGTTCCAGCAGATTAACTTTTGTCGGGTTGGTAAATAATTCACCGGCAATAGAACGCGCCATAGTTGCATCAACATGACCATCCACAAAACTCGCTATCCATTTTCCACTGTGGCGTGCGTCATAATCGCCATAATCATAAGCGAGATTACTTGCCGTTGTAGCGGTAGCATCATGTTTGCCATCTGCTGATAGCACTGCAGCTGTAGGGTCGGTAATATCACCCATCGAGTGGTTTGATAGTTGCGCGGCATAGACGTAACCATTAGGAGTGTTTTTGCCCAATGTTGGACAAACCATTGCACCTGGATCAACTTTTATATCATTCCAGACAGTTTCCCCGGGGAAAGTTTCTTCATGATCTTGGCAATACATTGCCACAGAAGCAGAAATCTGCCGCTGATTGGATGTACAGGTTGTTTGTCGTGCTTTTTCACGAGCGCGAGCAAATACCGGAAACAGAATCGCAGCGAGGATTGCAATAATCGCAATTACGACCAGCAGTTCGATGAGTGTAAAACCACATTTTTTAGTAAACATATTGCTCCCTTAATAATCACTTGTATACATGTATATATACAAGTAACAGAGTTATCACGATTATTTTACACAGCAAAATATAGTACGTCAATAGAATTTTGGAAAATATATAAAAGATTTACATGTCATGTGCCTAAACAATGATTTTATACTGTAATTTTTTAAGATTATGACTATTATTTATTCGGATTTGATTGCTAACGGTCTGTAATCTCCATAATCATAAAGGCTTTTACAAAATACAATGAGACTGACACTTTCCTGGCTTCGCCATTCAATGTCAGTTCCTGACTAAAATCCCAAAAATCCTCTCAATCCGTGGTTCAGACAAAAAAAGAAAAATATTTTTGAAATCATATTTACAACTATAAGTAATCCGGTGTACAATCGGGCAGAGGAAATAAATATGACACAATTGACTTTAAAAAGCCCACTGTTTACCGATTGGTCGGAACAATATATTAAAATCGCGTTGCCAGGGGTTGAACCGGGCACAGCATTTAAACTTGATGTTAACGGTGTAGCTGTTGATTTTCAGTATACCGGGGAGATAATCGGTGATGGCGCGGAGATAATGTTGTGTCTCGGATTCGCCAGGGGTGAGACTAAAACGTTAACTTTTACGCCATGTACTAATAAAACAACCGACTTGACGCGAGTAGAATTGCCGTTTTCTGATAATACTGTAATAGGATTACCCGGTCGTGAATTGCGGGTTAGCGCTACTATGCCATTTGCCGGGTTTGCCGGGTGGAAGATGAATAGCCGGATTGTATGCGACGCGGTTTTTGAAGGCGCCAATCTTTTACAGATTAATGATGGACTGTTGTTTACCGATTATGAATTGGCTTACCGATATGCTGACCATCGTTTTTACATCCTTAATTTCCGTTGTTATAAGAATGACTCGTATATTGAAGTGGCGGAACGATTTGGCTTGCAGATGGGCTCAAAGCTGGTTTGGACTATAAATCCAGATAATAACTTCACACATATTATATCTCGCGACTCTTTTGAAGGCGACAATCAACCGACAATAGAGCCATTAGGGGAAGAACACCCTCGCGATGTACTGTGCCGTTTGCAGATGCCGGTACTCACCGAATATTTCATCCCCAACAATCGCGGATGGTTCTCGTTCTTTAATAAGGGTGACGAATCGCAAGAAATGTTTGGCATACTCGGTTTGTATGGTGCAAAGTGGCAGCAACCGGTGGAAAATATGCCGGAGTTGTTGGACTGCAAAGGAACCATCGAGTGGAATGCATCTCTGGAAAGCGGTATACGATATTGGCTGATATATACCGGTGCAGTAGAAACAGGATTTACTCCTGAACATAGGCTGACATTCCATCGTCTGCACGCCGAGTTCAATGCACTGCGTCTTGATGAACATCTGGACCTAACCGGCGAGGCAGAATATGACGTTAGCGTTGCCGGTGTACCGGGGATGTTTGAGGCAGGTGATTACCATGCGGATGCAAAAAAACGACTTGCAACTTTCCCGGCATTACAGGCGGTACTGCCTGACCCAAATGACTGGTTAAAGGAAAACGGCAGCATGCATATCGCCTGTTTCAGTTATCTGTTAGATCCTAATGCAGATAATACCGCGAAGCTGTATGACCAGTTAATTGCCCGTTTTGAGCGTTGGGTATTTCAATTTCAGGGATATCGGACCGAACAAAACGATTACATGAAAAATGTTATTGGTTTCTCACGATTTTTGCGCGGGATGCTCATCGGTTACGAGCAGTTGCGCCGCGATGATGTGTTAACCAACGAGCAGATTGGCAAATTAAACGCCTATTTCGTCTTTGCCGCCCGCCGGATAAAGGACGAGGGTCGCTGGCCGCATTCCCGCACCGCGATACACCCCGACCATCCAGAATCTACCCGCGACTTGTATACTTACGGCGGTGAACACAAACCAGACCGGTTGTATTGGACCAATAGCCTGCCAAACTTCCAGGGCGACCCGATGTGTGCGCTGGCGCAATTATCTGCCATATTCCCCGACCATCCAGATTCCAGCGAGTGGCAGCGATTTGCTCTTGATGATATTGAGAACCAGTTGAATGCCTATTGCGGCAAAAGTGGTGCCTGGGAAGAATCCATAAATTATGCATTATATACCTTCTCATACTTCGTAATAACGTTCCGCGCACTGAAAAACCGCTGCGGCATCGACTATTTTAATGATGAACGGGTGCGTCGATATGCATCATGGCTGTGCCGCTTTCTGGGTCCAAAGGATAAACGCTGGAATAAATACACCTATCCGGGAGTTGGCAATGCCGTATGTCCCACTGGTGGCGGTGAATATCTGCTGTGTTATGCCGCCGAATTAGCGATAGATGATCCGTTGCGTGCCGACTGCCTGGCAGTATGGCAGCGATTAGAGGCTAACTGCAGCCTGGGTGAACATTATCCATCGGTAATGGCGGCAATGGCACCCATCGTTACAAAACAATTCCCCTTGCGAGTATTGGGCAGCGAGAATATGGACGAGGTTGGCGTCGCCATGCGCGATAAGCATACCCAGCCAGATGAAAGCTACCTGTTCCAGAAAATTGGTTTTGCCAAAGACCATTATGAGGCAGATGAAACCGCATTTAACTGGTATGCCAAAGGCACGCCATTATGTATGGATTATGGAACCTACACCGGAGAAGTTGGCGTGGGTAATGCACATAATATCATAGATATTCCCGAACTTGACCCGTTGCGTCGCGGCTACCTGGCCGACCACATGTTCACCAATGCACTGGATTACACCCGATGCGAAATGCCGGTTATTTTAAAATTGTTGTGGGGACGCGTACGAAGTTTTGACGAGGTTGATAATGTAAAAGGTTCAGATACCTGGCTGAAAGCACCGTATTTCTATATCGGCGATCACAATCCGATAGGGCCAAAATGCTGGAAAGTGCGGCAGATTTTATTTGTAAAGCCGGATTATATGGTGATATTTGACCGTGTTTACGGTGATATTCCTCACCGCTATTGCCTGCATGTAACCGGTGAAAATTTGCAACGTGAAGGACAATTGCTCAGTGCCGATGGCAGGTTTGATCTTGACCTGAAAGTTTTCGTTCAGCATCCTACCGAGTTTGAAATGCAAACTGGCGAATTGATACCAAATCTTCACCCCGGTTGCGGCGGTGATGAAAATCGCAAAAACCACGCACAAAAATGGTTCCGTCTGTATAACCATACCGATGGCATTTATCGCACCTTGTTGTTTGCCCAGGAACGCGGCCGCGATGTGCAGATAGAAGCGATCGGTGACGCGGGTATAAAAGTCATAACCCCGGAATATACTGATTACGTTTTTCTGCATAACAGCATGGTTTATCAGCCAGAATTCACCGGTCGCGCCGGTTGGATTCGCCAGTATAAAGATGGCAAAATAGAGTCCGTAGTTCCCGACGGCGAAAGCATCACCGCATTCGGCAAAACAATAACCGGCCGCGGCCCATGGCACTATAATTTAGATGGTAAAGAAAATGCAGTCGCGGAAGGACCGTTGCCAAGGAAGATTATTGTTAAGGGGTAAAGTAAAGTTACACAGAGATACACGGAGAGATATTAAAAAGTCTCTGTGAGTCTCTGTGTCTCCTCCGTGTATCTCTGTGTAACAAAAACTAACTACTTCGCCATCTTCACCAGAACCGCTGTGCCAATCACCGTATCATTTGCCGGGGTAGCAACACTATTTGTGATGTCTCTCAATGATTGTGCTTTGATGGTTATTGACTGAACCGGTGGATTAGCGGTATCGATGGTTTGACCACTTATTGCGGAAAATCTCAGTCTTAGTATTACAAATTCACCAGGTTTAACGGTGTTTGATGTCCAACCGTTGCTGAATACACTCTTAGATATGTCAACTCCATTTCCATTGAATACTGACACTTTCCATTTTGCATTCACGATTGACGTGGTAGTAATCAGGAAACTATCTGGTATATTTCCGGTATTTTTCACCAGAATATTAAATTCGCTCTGACGATTTATTGGTTGGTCTACTTGTACTGTTTGTAGTGAACCATCGATATTCACCACGCCAAAACCAATCAGAGGACTGGTTCCTTTGGAGTTTCCTATTGCGATGTCAACACCAGCAACTTGTACAAATGCCGCGGTCGTGAAAGTACCGATGGTAGACCATGTGCCCAGAGTGTTACCACTTTTCCCGCGCACCCGCCAATAATAAACTTGGTTATTCGCCAAAGGAACTGTAAGGCTGGTACTGATGCTGCCCAGGACCACTTTAGTGGTGAATGTTGCAATTTTTGATAATTCAATCTCATACGCAATCACATTCGCTACCGTACTCCAGGTGAATGTGGTCTTTATCGGTACATCTATGGTGCTGTCTACCGGGGTTATCAAGTTCGGTGTTGTCAATTGAGTAGCTTGATTTGCCGTAGTGAAATACCATGCGGATGACCAGTTGCTCTCTGTATTATTTGCATCGGCAGCCTTAACACGCCAATAGTAGCGAGTATTCCCCGACAGGGAAACTGTTGCCGAAGTGCTGGTGCCGGTCAGCACTATGGGATTGGTAAAATTGTTATTAGTCGCATAATGTAATGTATAATTGACAGCATTATTGACCGGTTGCCAGGCTATGGTAGTTTGAGCAGCAACATTAGCGGAACCAATCGCCGGCAACAACTGGATGGGAACTGATAAAGTAGTAGCGTTGCTTGTTGTTATAGAAAAATCAGCGTCGCTGCTGTCTGTAACAGTAGAATCATTTAATGACGTAACTTTTATTCTATAATCATTTCCGGTCGCTTGCGATGCGGATATGGTCCAACTATGCGGCATAGTGCTTGCAGTTAATGCGGTAATTGTTCGATTAAAAACGCCACCTTTGAATAACTCTATTTTTATATTTCCAGGGGTGCCGGTTGTTCTCCAAAAGATATTACTGGTGGTTCCCTGTTTCCATTGTTCGCCGCCATTAGGTGTTAATACGGTAATAGTTGATTGTTGCTGCGTTGAATTAATAGTTATACTCGCCGTCGCCGTACCCGCCGCAGACTTTGCGGTTATAACATAAGTCCCCGGCGTATTTCCCGCAGTAAATAACCCGGATGTTGTAATAGTTCCGCCGGTTGCAGACCAGGTTACCCCTGCCGCAGGGGTAGCAGTGAATTGTTGATTAGCGCCGGTGATAATAGCCGCGGTTGGCGGGGTGATTGATAGGGTTTGTGTGCCATTGCCAATAGCATATACTTTTTTATCATTTGCACCTATATAAATTGTTCCATCCGCGCCGATAGCCGGGGAAGATTGAAACACAGATGAAAGGAGTGACCATTTTTTTGTTCCATCTGGATTAAGAGCATAGACCATTCCTGAACCAAAATAGATGGTACCACTTGCGTCTATTGCCGGTGCAGAGTTTATAGTTATTCCTGAATTATATATCCATTTTTGCGAACCATCTGGATTTATGGCATAAAGTACGCCTTTTTGTGAACCAACGTAGATGGTTCCATCTGTGCTTATAGCAGGAGCGCAAATTATCTGGTCTCCACCAGCAATATCAATTTTCCACTTCTGTGTGCCGTCTGGATTTAATGAATAGATGCCGAATACAGCTATGACAATAATATTGCCATCGTCACAAATTGCCGGTGAAGCCGATATAGCGTCTGTTGCTTTAAACTCCCATTTTTGTGTGCCATCAACCGAATTTAGAGCATGAAACTTTGTATCATTTGTGGCAGTATAGATTGTGCCGTCCGCCCCTAATGCCGGAGGAATGATTTTATATCCTTTGCCAGTAACTGACCATTTTAATGTGCCATCTTGATTCAATGCATATAAACTCCCGTCAGATGACACGACATAAATTGTCCCGTCTGTACCAATAACCGGAGAGCCATTAGCAACATCAGCCGCATATTCCCATTTTTTTGTACCGTCTGGATTAAGCGCATAGAACTTTTTATCGCTGGAACCGATATAGATTGTACCGTCACTACCAATAGCAGGAGAAGAAGATATCATATTGCCAGTAACAAATTCCCATTTTTTCGTGCCGTCAGGATTAATTGCATAGAAGTTATTATCGGATGACCCAACATAAATAGTACCATCAGCACCTATAGCGGGTGATGATGTGACGAGATTGCCAGTAACAAATTCCCATTTCTTAACCGGTGTCGCAGGTCCAGTGAACGGACTGCGGCCAGTATGCAGTGCGTCACAGCGAAACATTGGCCACGGACTGCCGGCAGCATGAACAAGCGACATCGTCGCTGCAAAAATTATAAGTACAAGAATCGGAATTACTTTTCGCATATTGGTCTCCTCGCATGGCTAATCCATACATTTTTATATTGATTACCAGTAAATTATCACCATTGTAATAATATAGTGAAATAGTATACCGGTAGACGGGGTGATGTCAAGGGTATTACAAATTTTTGGTTACACAGAGATGCACTGAGGAGACACAGAGACTCACGGAGACTTTTTAAAATCTCTCTGTGTATCTCCGTGCCTCCTCCGTGTATCTCTGTGTAACTTCCCCCACGTATAAAATATTACCATTATCCTGCAATCTCGCAGGATAACCGGGGTGGGTGGTGAAAAGAGTAGTACTAATCGATTTTCGGAGGCTTTTTTTATGCGTTTACACTCGTTACTTACCGACCATGCGGTGTTGCAGGCGGATGAGCAGATAATAATATGCGGCTGGGCCGAACCTGATGAAGCTATTGCTGTGACATTTGCCAATAACCAGGTGATTACCAAGGCAGATATTAACGGCAAATGGGGTGTCGAACTTCCCGCATTGCCCGCCGGTGGAAACTATGAGTTAGTCGTGACAGGTAAGAATGATGCGATAACGGTATCGGATATCGTTATGGGTGATGTATGGGTATGCAGTGGCCAGTCGAATATGGAATGGCCGGTTAACCTGTCTGATAACGCAGAAGAAGAAGTGGCGGCGGCGAATTACCCGCTTATTCGTCATAACTTTATCCCCCATGTGCCATCAATTGAGCTTACCGAATATGTGGATAGTCCGTGGAAAGTGTGTACCTCCGAAGTTGTCGGTGATTTCACCGCGGTGGGTTATTATTTCGGTAGAGAAGTGCATCTTAAAACTGGACGACCTATAGGGTTAATTAATTCTTCCTGGGGTGGAACAGTGGCGGAAACATGGGTAAGTCATGAAGGATTGGATTCGGTACCGGGATTGAAACATTTCACCAAGTTCATTGAAGTGTCGCTGGAAAATCGTCCTGAATTAGAGGCTAAATATAAGGATTTAACCAAAGATTGGACTAACGCCATGACCCGTCCGAACCCGGAAAACATTGGTTATGCCGCCGGTTGGGCAAAATTAGATCATCCTACAGATGACTGGTGTTCAATGATTTTGCCACGTACATGGCAAAGTGCCGGATGTAATTTTAATGGTGTATTATGGTTCAGGAAAATCATCGAATTGCCAGCAGAATGGGAAGACAGAGAGCTGACACTGCATATCGGCGCGTGTGATAAAACTGATGACACCTATTTTAATAATGTCCGCGTCGGCGGATTAAGCAGCAGCGACAACCCGGGCAACTGGTGTAAACCGCGCATTTATAAAATTCCGGCTGAATTGGTGAAATCCGGCAGTGCAGTAATTGCTGTGCGGGTATTCAGCGGCTTTTATTCCGGCGGTATGATAGGTCCAAACGCAGAGATGATAATTCACCCGGCAGATGACCACAATCAATCATTCACCCTTAGTGGTCCATGGGAATTTAATATTGAAAATAATATGGGGTTAACAGAGCCGCCAGCATTACCCGCACTGCCATTTGGCGATAACATGCAGAATTGCCCTACTATGTTATATAATGGCATGATTTATCCGTTGCTACCGTTGCCAATAAAAGGTGCTATCTGGTATCAGGGCGAGTCGAACGCCGGGCGCAGTTACGAATACCGTACCTTATTCCCCGCGTTAATTGTCGACTGGCGAAACCAGTGGAAGAAAGATGATTTACCATTTAACTTCGTAGAACTGGCGAATTTCCAACCAAAGAGCGATGAGCCTGGTGATTCAGACTGGGCAGAATTGCGCGAAGCACAGCGAATGGCGTTAAAGCTGGTCAACACTGGTCTGGCATCCGCCGTGGATATTGGCGAGGCAATGGATATCCACCCGCGTAATAAGCAGGAAGTCGGCCGCAGATTGGCACTAAACGCATTCGCCACTACATACGGTTACGATATTGTGCCAATGGGTCCTATATTCTCCAGCGCATTGCAGGAAGTTGATAAAATACGGGTGTTTTTCGAATATAAAGGTTCGGGTCTGGTGGCGAAAGATGGCGAATTAACCGGATTTGAAATTGCTGGTGAAGACAAAAAATTCGTCTGGGCGGAAGCATACATTGAAAATAATACCGTTGTAGTTAAAAGTCCCATCGTAACTCGACCAGTAGCAGTGCGTTACGGTTGGGCAAATAACCCGATTATCAGCCTGTATAATGCCCAGGGTTTGCCGGCATCGCCATTCCGCACTGACAACTGGGGCAGATAAAAATGAGGGCTGATGTATTAGTAGCTGGCGGCGGTACCGCAGGTGTAATAGCCGCGATACAAGCCGCCCGCACCGGCGTAAAAGTTGTATTAATCGAAATGATGGGACAATTGGGTGGTACCATGACCGGCGGTGGAGTATCTGCGCCGGCGTATTTCTGGAGCAGATACCAACAAATTATCGCCGGTATTGGCTGGGAAATAGTAGAAAAATGCCAGATTAATGGCGGTGCGCATATACCTGATTTTAAGGTAGAAAATCCTAACCGTCCCAGCTATCATGTTGGAATAAACCAATATTTATGGGCAGCAATAAGCGAAGAAACCGCCATACAGGCCGGGGTAGATATTCATTATCACGAAGTGATCACCAGCGTAAAAGATACTTGCGCCGGCGAGTGGATAGTAAAGACCGCCGGTAAAAATTGCTGCAATGAATTCACTGTAAAAGAGATAATAGATTGTACCGGCGACGCAAATATTGTAGCAATGCTCGGATACCCGGTTGTAATGCAGGAAGACCGCCAACCCGGCACGCTGGAGTTCAAAATATCCGGTTACGATGCTGCCACTATGGACGCGGAAGCTATAGAAATTGAGTATAAAAAAGCATTAGCAGATGGCAGGTTGCAACTTGGTGATTTTGCATATAAAAACCAGCCGTTTATTAATTTCTTAAATAGAGGCGGTCAAAATTTACAACATACCTTTGGTATTGACGCCAGCACTTCTATTGGTATGACACAGGCATCCATCGCCGGACGCCAGGCTTTATTACGGTTGTTGCGATTTATTCGCACTTTGCCCGGTGGTGAAAACGCTAAAATAGAAAATATGGCGGACTATGCCACGACCCGTGACAGCTACCGAATCATCGGCGAAAAAACCATAACTTATGATGATTACCGAACCGGCGTGGATTATCCTGATGCGGTGGCATATACGCTATATTTCATCGATGTTCACAATGAAGAAGGCACTCATCACGAATTTCTGCCATTCGACGTAATTCCCAAGATTCCATTAGGTGCGCTTATTCCTGCCGGATCATCTCGATTGATAACGGCTGGCCGGATGATTTCCAGCGACAAGCTGGCTCACTCCGCGCTGCGGGTAGAAGCCAGTTGTATGGCGATGGGACAGGCGGCAGGCGCGGCTGCGGCAATTGGCATACAAATGTGCATCCCATCACGTGAAGTGCCGATAGAACGAATAAAAGATTTATTGAAAGAACACGGGGCAATAGTGCCGTGATGCTGTTTTATAGACATAAACCACCCATGGCGTTGCTCTTACGCTTATACACATTTTTAGCTATCATTTTAATTAAAATGTTGGATGACGAGGTAGGGGAATTGTCCCCAATTCCCGCGATGAACCGTGATAATGATGTAGTCAAACGTAACAGCGACAGTTTTCTTTTGCGTGGTGTTGTGAATTGCTAACCTTGTATTGTCGTTTTAACCGTTTCGTCTTTATTTTATAGACACTATCGCGGGAGCTGGGGACAGCTCCCCTACCTTTACCGGATATTTCTGAATTATAGATGTAAAAAAATGTACCATCTATAAATAATGTCTATTTACAAGATGTGTGTAGGGTGAAAGCGTTGCCGTGAACAATAGGATTAATTTACTTAGGAATTAAAAAATAATTCCATGAATGAAAGTTAAGTCATTTAAAATCAGGACTTTATCTTAAGGTCACTTCGACAGGCTCAGTGACCGGTCGCTGAGCCTGTCGAAGCGACCATTTTAAATGCGAAATTCCTAATTATAAGATGGCGTAGCCAATAAATCATGTCTATCATGTTAATCATGTCAAAAAAATAAGGCACAAACACTTGTGAAGAAAGATTATACTGCACATAATTATTTATCGCATATCGTCGAAGGGGGATTATATATTGGCGGGTTATCTTTTGTAAACCCCAATACTATCTTGCCGGGTATGATTTCGTCTCTTCACGGGTCGTCATTTTTGTTGTCACTGGCTCCATCATTATCTGTCATTGGTTTCATGCTACCGCCAATTTTCATGGCGCACCATATATCAAAACAGCAAAAAATGATGCCTATGATAAGAGTATCCGGCATTTTCCAACGACTTCCTTACTTGCTGGCGGCTATTTTACTGTATATATTTCTTGCCAGTACCAATGCTGTATTGGCAATTGTCATCCTTACCCCGTTAATATCCGGCATAGTTGGCGGAATTACTCTAACCGGGTGGCAGACGCTGGTACAGGAAACTGTGCCGCCTAATCGCCGCGCCTCATGTTTTGCCTGGCGCATGACTGTCAGCGGGTTATCTGGTATCCTTGGCGGTATATTATCTGGTTGGCTTATCGGGCATTACCCGGGTGTAATCGGATATGCCATCCTGCATTTTTGTTGCTTTATATTTATGGCGGTCTCTTACTGGATTTTTACAGGCATAAAAGAACCAGACAATTATGTTCCAGAACAGGTCTCGGAAGACCCCTCGCCATTGGCAACCTTGCGCGAGATACCGGAACTATTGCGAAACTGGCCAAATTTCAGCAGGTATATGTCCAGCCTAAATTTTTCCTACGGGTTCTTGTTCATCACCCCGTTCATAGCGGTATACGCAAAAAATTTCCTGCAGGCAAGTGATATTATATACGCTAACTTTACAGTATTTCAAATGGTTGGTTCATTGGCTGGCAATTTTTTCAGCGCATATATCGGCGATAAATTTGGGCATAAGAATCTACTTGTAATTAGTCGAATGTTAATGATGATGTTATTTGCCGCCTTCATTTTTGCTAATTCCCCTACTCATTTCATGATATTATTCGCATTTTTTGGCTTCGCTCAAAACACCATGGCAATCGGTCAAAGTGCCATGACCATTAGCATCTGTCCCGTCGGCAAGAGAACCCTCAGTCTGGCAACTATTACATTTGTAAATATGTTCTATCTGCTCATTTTCACCTACCTCGGTTCGCTGGTGTGGAAATATTTTGATTACAGCATATTTTACCCCGCCATAATATCAATCGCCATAATGGCAATATCATTGTTCCAAATAATACGCGTTCGGGAGAAGTGGACGGGAGTTAATTGAAAATTGAAAATGAAAAATTATTAAATCTCTTGCAAAACTTAATTTAAAAATTTTTAGGTTGCAGTTTTAAGGTAGAGAGTAGTTAAGTGGATTATATAATTAATATGTTTTGAAGAACCTGTATAAATCATGAATTACTTTTTCGATTTGATTACTAACTAACTAACTAAATCGATTCATATAAAGATATCAATTCTCGACAAATTTTATCAGTATCATGATATTTTTCAATGTAGGCACGCCCTTGTTTGCCAATATCATTTCGAAGTTGTGCGTTATCCAGCAACATTGAAAGCGTCTCTGGAAGATTTTCTTTGTTTGCATTTACTATTGGTAATTCAGGTGGATATTGATTAATTTGGGAAGGTTTTATATAACACACTGTTGGTTTTCCGTATGCCATTGCTTCTAATGCCGCCACGCCATGCGCTCCCAGAACAAACTGGTCAAGAAATATATCGCAATTTCGCAGTAATTCATTCGCTTGTTGATATGGCATGTTATGAATCAGTTGGAATTCGAAATCATATTTATCTTTTAATTGTTCAATAGCGGATAAAACGGCTGGGGTTCCTTTTGCATTTATCTTGCTAGGACTATGAATTATTAGTGGTTTTTTATTATCTACCGATGGAAATATTGGATTGAATCTTTCAATAGAAATGCGATGCCTTGTTTTGTTAATTATCGGGAAAATATCAGGAAGTATATATGGATCCAATGCTCGATATGGCAAAAGTAATGTTGCATTATATTTGGCAAATAGTTTTTGATGCCGACGTGAACGAGAGTAGGACTCATTCTTATATTCCCATAAACCTTGTTTTCGCATCTCGGCATAATATGGATTATCTGCGGATTCTATTTCTGGTATTCTAATATCTGAACCGGCAAACTCAATAACCATTTTTTTTTGTTTTTTATATGCGTATTTCAAATCCATTGCCCCTGGTAATGCCCGCTTACAATACCAGTGAACAACATCCGCCCAGTCAATTACATCAAAAACAGACTCTACTAATTTTTTATATGAGATATATCGTCTAAATAAATTTGAAGTATCTATCTCAGGTATTACTTCTATATTATTAGTTGAAGTTATGATATCCAAACTACATAAACCACGAGCATCAATACCAAGTTTACGCATTCCACTAACTGTATCCGATATTTGAGATGCCACATTACATGGAAGATGCAATACACGCATAAAAACCCCTTAAAAAAAACATTAAACTTTATTTCAATAATTTTGATTTAACCAAATTATTGAAATAAAAAACATAAAAACAAGTAGTATCTTTACCTGATAAGCCTAATTACTCACCTCGCAACATAGAAACCTGTTTTGCGATAAAATCTACTGCAAAAATTATTTCTTCACGGGTGTTGCTTCTGCCCAATCCGATGCGTAAAGTGCTGAAAGAGCGATTCATAGAGAAGCCAAGGGCGGCTATCACATGTGATGGTTCGCGTTGAAATGCGTTACAGGTGGATCCGGTAGACAGGGCAATCTTATTGCCGCACATCCTAACCAGATCGGTGGTATTAACGCCGGGAATAAATATGTTCAAGTTATTAGGAAGTCGGAAATATTGGTTGCCGTGCAATTCGACACCGCTTATAGATTTTTGAAATAATTCCCACATTTCGTCGCGAAGATTAGAGATTTCACCAGCTTTGGATAGTTTTTCACGGGTAATACTGCACGCCTCACCCATCCCTACTATTCCCGGTACATTGTGGGTTCCACTTCTGCGGTTACGTTCCTGCCCACCCCCATCCATTTGCGCCTTTAATTTAAATGGCAGGTCGCGGTTTATATATAATGCACCTACACCTTTTGGCCCGTAAAGTTTATGACTGGATAGGCTGAGCAGGTCGATGGGCATGTTACGTACATTAATTGGCATATAACCGGCAGCCTGTACAGCATCGGTATGAAAGAATATATTATTTTCGCGAGCGATATCGCCAATCTCATCAATGGGGTATTGTGTGCCTATTTCATTATTCGCCATCATCAGGGATATTAGTATTGTATCCTTACGGATAGCTTCTTTCAGATGTTGCAGGTTAATATTGCCATATTTATCAACCGGTAGATACGATACTTTAAGTCCATGCTCTTCCATTTCCCGGCAAACGTTAAATACCGCGTGATGTTCGATTGAACTGGTAATTATATGTTTACCGCGTCTTTCCAGAGTTTCAACAATTCCTTTAATAGCCAGATTATCGGATTCGGTGCCGCCACTGGTAAATACTATTTCAGCCGGGTCGGCATTGATTAATTCGGCTGTTTTCTCACGCGCATTTTCAATAGCCAAAGCTGCTTTTTGACCAAATATATGATATGCTCCAGGGTTGCCATAGTTCTCCGTGAAATACGGCATCATCGCTTTCAACACAGCCGGGTCAATCGGTGTGGAAGCGTGATGGTCCATATATATTGGGAGTTTAACCTGCATTTCTCACCTCAAGTTGTACTTACTTTTGGTCTAAATTGTTGACGCATATCACAGGTCTTATCGCCACTATCATCTGTGGTATCACGTCCGGATTCAAATGCAAATAACCGGGAATTCTTTGCCAATGCATCCCGTACCGGCGACATTTCTTCTGTATCGATATCAGCTAAAATACATCTGCGAGCATGGTCATTCTGTTCTAATTCACGTATCATAATATCCCATGCAAATCGGTCTGGCTTGCTGAATACTCGAATTAAATTTTCATTTAAATCCGCAAATTTCAACAAAGCTCTTGCGCTGTTTGACCTTACAATCCATTCGTTATCATACAATAATGAATGGATTATTTCAGTTGTACCATCCCATTGCAGGAAACCACATACACGAGCCACAATAGCGCGGACATGAAATTCGCTGCTTTTTGACAGCTTATTCAATTCTTCCATAATTTGATGTTTTCCATCATCATCCATACTTCGCGGTAACAATTCCATACCTGCAATAACTGTAGCGATATCAGATGAACGCAATCTATCCAAACAAACTTCCAGCGTTGCATTTTCATGAGCTGCAAACTTTTTACCGGTTGGCATGTTTGACTGCGGCATTTCACCAACACCTTCGGCATGGTCGGTTTTGTCCCAACGAACTGTCTTGTTGCTGCGTTTTTGTTGATAATATGTAATTAATGCGCGATATGCCGCAAGAATAGCAATGAAATTCGCATATAACATTCGCGGAGCAGATAATAACCCGGCGACAGGACCGTAAACAATAGTAACTAATATAAACCGTTGTGCCAGCCGAATACACATTAAAATTGTCGCGAAAAATAATAAATTAGCTAACCATGGTTGGTTATCCATTAATGGCTGCCAGCTATGCAGCCAATTTTTTGCCAGGAAAAAATAAATTAAACTTATATAACCGCACATGTTAGCTATCGAAGACAGAAATATTTTACGGTCTTTCATCAGATTTTCACGAATGTGCCAATTGCCTTGCCAACCGAGATTCTCCCATTCCTGAAGTGAAATACCAATAATCCAGCGTGTTTTTTGGCGTACTGATCGCACAAAGTCCATGGGGAAATATGCCCAGTTGCTGATGAAGGCAGGTCGTTTACATAATGGTACATACCACGGAGTGCCATCGTCTAATATTAATCGTACGAAAATAGTCTTGATACCATTCAGGTAAACACTCAACGACATTGAATAATCTTCCGTCAGTGAGCCTTCGTTGAATAGCTTCTCGCCGGTTTCTTCCTGCAGGATAGATAAGGCACGGCGACTAAAGCCGGTTCCTACCCCTGCAAATGGAACGAATCCGCCTATTTTTTCACGAACGACTACATCTTTAAGATGGTTTTCGGTGAACTCATCAGCATAAACCCAGTGGGTCCATTTCCAATGTGCTACCGGCAATGGCAGGATTGGAAGCTGAATGATTTCCGCGCGTGGAATAAGATAGTTATATAGTAAAAATGAAAATGGATGTACTAAATCTTCTGCATCATGCATGGCAAAGATATCAAATGTCATGTCCAATGATCGTTCGCAATTGCGAATTGCCTGATAAACCTGATTTAGATTATCAGCTTTATTAGTCGGTCCCGGACGGGTAGTAACAACTTTTACAATTTGCGGGTAAATAGCGGCTACTTCATCCACCGCACGTTGAGTTTCAAAGTCATTTGGATATGTACCGACGAAGATGGTATAGTTGCGGTATTCGACACGTTTGATAATATTTTCAACCATTTTGCCGATTACATCTGCTTCTTTCCACGCTGGAACCATTACCGCTATTTGTTGCTGTTCACGCAATCGCAATGCTTGAATAGTTAAACGATCACGATTAGCGAACTTTAAATATTTATATAATGACCATATATAAGCCCCGATGTCATATATGAGGTCTTGAGTTCCGCTAAGAATAAAAATTGACAAAGCGAACATCGTAATCCCAAATATGACATCGTGCCAGATGATAATGAAATCTTGTGGGCTCATTCAAATACCACTATCCTGCAGTTCCTGCAGGCGGTGTTGTATCTTGCTGAGATGGTCTTGATGCACGTTTTTTCGACTTCGGTATGAAATTACGTACAAACCAGCGTAAGAATAATAAGACGAAAATAAGGATGATTACGAAAATCCCCCACATAAATGGAGTATATCGTGTGTTCTCAACTTTAATTTCTGCTTTTAAATCATTAGCACCACGAGTTGCAATAGAAACAACGCGGCCTTTGTTCGTCAGAACAGATAATTGATTTTTTAGCTCTGACATAGTTGCAATACTTGAGAAAGTATCTGAAACACGAGATAAAACAGCATCATTAGGTACTATTACTGAATATACTACACCGTCTATCTTATCCCATGGAGAATTAAAGGCTTGCAATAAACCTGCTTTCACTAATTCACTGGTCATCAAAACATTAACAAGCGGTCGTTGCACTTTCCAGCTATCTTTATTTTCTGGTATTGCTAATGCCAGATCTTGCAGTTCTTTAAAACGGTCTGCTTCGCCGGGGTAGGCAATCATAATAACAGCACTGGCATTACCGCCTTTACCAGGTGATTCGCTTCCAGTTACTACACGCCAATCGATTGGGTACATGTATTGCTGGCCGGCACGCATTGCTATTCTAGCAGCAGCAGTCAATTGTGCATCAGTTGGGGAATCTGACAACCACATCACTGGCTGCATTAATTTTCCATCTGACTTTACCAGATATGGGAAGTTTTCTAATGACGGCATTCCTTTGATATTTCCATTAGTCAGTGATATTTCACTGCTGCCATCAATAACAGTCCAGGCGACGTCATCATAAGTTTTCGAGCAATCTAATGTTCCAAGATCGTGATATAGTTCAAAAGTAATTACCCAAGTATCTTTTTGTACTTCAGTTAATGGAATATATGCTTCTAATATTCCTTTTTTAGGGTCATTAGCATTTTCTGGATTTAAGATTGTACTTGCAACTTGCAGTCCATTAACTTTGATTGTCATTAATGACCGCAGTGGGTTTAGCGTCGCTGAATGGCGGAACTTAATTTTAATTTTCGCATCGCGACCTAATAAACAACGTACCGGTCGTTTCAAAGTAATAGCACCTGATTGATGCCAGGCACCGGTTAGTTTCAAATTCTCATATCCCAAATCGCGCAGGGTGAATGTACCCTTGAATGCTTTATCATTTGGATTTGGCATCAGAGGTGAATAAGAAATTTCTGCAGCCATTGTTTCAAGCTGTGATATTGAATCGCGAGTTGATAATAAATGCGCTGCTTTTAACAAACCTTCTGGATCAGGGCCAGTAACTAATAATCGTGCGCGCTGATCGGTCTCGCTGGTTGGCAAACTTTCAACGTAACCAGTACCATTACTTGGCTGCGCATCAGTCAATGATTTCCACGAACTTGTTTTACCAATAATTAATTGATTACCGTTATCCGACGATGGTGAACTCGTTGATATTTTAATTGGTAAATCACGACCGGATTCGCGTGAACCCCAATCAGATGCGATATGCAGCATGGCAGCGATATCTGTTTTATCAGGTGATGGTGGTAAATACCAGGTTGATTGAACAGCATTAACTGCCAAAGTATCCAACAGTGGGTAAGGATACATGGCTATCGGATAATGCTGACGTGCACTGACAGGAATGAAAAGTGTTGATTTTGGACTTATTTTCAGCCAATTTCCTGCGTGGTCTATATCTCTGCAATCGCCATCGATTGATCGTTGACGAGTCATTATACGTAATTCATTAAAACCGCGTTTTAACAAATAACTTGGGAATGTAGCAACAAGTGGTTTCCCATTAGCTGCTGCAAACGGTAATTTACGACTAATTAAAGGGACGTCATTCAGCAAAATCGTTACGCTGCCTGTTCCGTCCATTAATGTATCCGAGTATGTGTAATATAATGTCACCTGCGGAGGGCCAGTAATTACCATACCTGGACGAATAGGAAACCAGTACGACCAGCTATTTGTCGGGTTAGAGAATACTAACTCCTTTGATACTAACGGTACTGAATAACCAGTTTGTGCTGATTGCGCAATAGTAGTTAAGCCAATCATTGACATAAATACAGTTAATGCGACTAATAATTTTCTCATAAAAACTACCTCTTACCTTTGCGAATATTAATAAGAAAACAACTTTGGAAAGTATAAATACATGGAATAATAGTATCTAAAGTTGTAAACCTGTGTTATCATACACGAATTTTATCATTTTTTAAACATTTTTTAATCTATTTCATTAAATATTTGTTAAAAATGTTAATAAGTCTCGTGTTTCCTGCGATTATCATGTCAGAATCATGTGCAGGATTATCATCATTTTGCCATTTAGAACTCCACCAACTAAAACCTGTTATTCGCGGCCAACGATGATTCAGAATGTTTTTCAGTGCATCATCTGCCCATTCATCCTGCTTAATTTCTTTGTTATTTTTTACTGTACCGAACTCCGAAATTATCACCGGTTTATTTGTTAATTTGGTTAATCGCAGATAAACTCTATCCATAATTGTAGTGAATTTTTCTGCACCAGTATAATCTGGTGATTGCGCGCCATAAACACTCAACCCTATCCAGTCAACCCAATCATCGCCGGGATAATAATTCTCCATACGATTCCAATCTTCTTCAGGGTCGTCATAAGCATCAATATGAAATACCCAGGTAATGTTTTTTGCTCCACTCAGCCGTATTTGATTAACAATATGCCGATATGCAGCAACAAAATATTCCGGACCATCAGGCAGTTTTTTATCGCCAAACCCATCAGTCTTAGACCCGCCATTATTTATACCTGACCACGGAAAACAGGTGTTATTACATTCAACTCCATACTCAACAATCAACTTCTTTTTTACTTTTTTCGCTGCTTTCCCCCATAATTGCAGATCAGCATCAAATTTTCCGGCAATAATATTTTGTACAGTGAACTCTTTTTCTATGTAAGTAGTATCATCAGTAGTCCTTATCATCATTCTGATATATGGTGTGCTTCCTCGTTTTATAATCCAATTCACCGTTTTTCGGGGAAATGCGCGATTTATGCCCCATTCATTTGAAATCATCACCCATTCGGCTTTGCATCCCACTGCTTTTTCATAGGCATCTAAATGTTCCGGCGTGGCATCTTCACTAATTCCATTAGGACCACCTGGAAATACTCCATGGTGTATTATAGATGCAGGCTGTGCAAATACAAACATGCACAGCCCAACAAGAAGTAGTGTTGATAAATAGTTCAATCTTTACCCCTCAAAAAAAGGCTCCGATTTCTTTTCTGTCGATTTTGGCTTAGTTGATTTTGGTATTACTTTTTTTATGCTATTTGGTAATTTTGATACTGGTTTTTTTACCGGTGTAATATTTTTATTTGCGGGTGGTGCTTCTTTGATAATATCAACGGGTATCGGTTTTATGTCTGTAACTTTGATATCAGGTCTAACAGTTCTAACCGTTTCTTTTTTTTGTGCCTTAGTATTAATATTTTTTTTAACCGCATGAGTATTTTTTGCAGGACGATGTCTTGCGTGTTGAAATGTTACTATAGGCTTTTTGCGTGTCACAGTAATAGGTTTGGCAATCAGTTTTTTTTCTGGTTTTACAGTTACGGTTTCCAGTTCTTTTAATGCTTCTGGTGTTGGTCTGACATGTTCCAGTGTCACCAAACAAAAATTACTGCGAGGTGAGATGGTAATAGTGCTGAAATCAGCCCGGTTACCACTGGTCAATATAACATCACCAGTTTCAAATGACGTCTCTTTGTATGTACCACGAATTTTATAGTAAGCTTTTACTTCAGATACTGTTTTAAATACATCGACTTTGGCAGTTGTGTATAACCATGTTATGCCATATTCTTCGTATTTAACTTCTTTTGATTCTTCGATATAACTATCTGGCATTATAGAGAAATCTATACTCCCTTTAGGAGCAGGAGATTTTTCTGCTATTACTTTTATTCCCACTTTACCAGGTGATTGTGGCGCAGCAAAGACGATGGCTGCGCATAATAATAGAGTAATAGTAATTAATTTACGCATAATTCCTCATTTCCTTTTTACTGCCTATTTTATTTCGGCAGATTCTGTTGCTATAAAATTATAACTTTCTTTCTTTAATCCTGCAACTAATTCCCGTAAAAAAGTCTCATTTATAAATTCATGGACGTATGCACCTACAGTAGCATCACGTACCACACGACATTTTTGTGCTCTATTAATTAAGTCTTTAGGCAACATTTTTCCTTCACCACCTTCGCCATCCGGCGATACAGCACCCAGACATTCCGGTAATCGTAAAAAACCGAACTGGTCGGATGATATTTTATATGGCATGAATTGTTGAGAATAATATATCCCTTTTTTACCCCGCACAAACGTAATAGCACCGTCCGACGCAATACGGTAACGGCGGGCGATAATAGTATAATCCAAAGGTGACGCCATATAATGTGGTGTTACCCACCCGGTAACTGACAATCCACACTTCTCAACGATTTCATGTGCGGCGTCGAGTCTTTTTGTCACCCATTCCTGGCTGTCTTCTTTTAACGGAGAAGTCATTATCCATTTGTTACCATCTATCTTGACGCGAAAGAACTCATAATCCATACCTGACATTCCATCAAACGGATTCGGAGCGGCATCATATTGATGAGTATAACCATGCAAATATATTTTACCACCATTTTTTAACGCAGTTTTTAATACTTCTATTAACTCTGGTTTGTCAGTTAATTTTACAATATTTTTTTCACCGGCATTTCCAGCTTTTTCAAAACTATGAAACTCGGGAATCAAACTTATGATAAATGGTACCTTTTCATCATAGAAAACTTGAAATAACGCCGACAATTGTTCT
>JBIJDE010000091.1:0-12760 GCA_044344305.1 Armatimonadota bacterium | reverse complement strand
GTGTGGTTAATGCCTAATATATCATGGAGCAAATCGGCAAAAATCATACCTCTGTCAGCACGACCGGCAGATTCCAAAGATAAGTCCGCCACAAACCACCTGTTAGCAGAATTAATAATATATGGCCTGTCATCTTTTATGAATGATGCTTTTACAATAGCTTTTTGCGCATCAGATATTTTAAAATCAGCAAATCCCGGGTGGTCAACACCATAACTAAGGTTAACACCTTTGTACTTTATATCACCTATGCCCGGTGAATTTCCTGCAAACTTAAAACCGAACTTATTAATAAAATCCGGGTTATCATCCTGTGTTTTGGGTAAACATGCAGACTGCCATAAGTTTTGTCCCATCCAGATTGCTGTCTTATTTGATTTCATGAAGTCATTCAAAAACGGTTCCGGCACCGCGGCAGCATATATTGCTCCAATGTAAAAGGTAAAATCATAATTATTCATCTCGCCAGACTGGTACTCATTCACCTGATGAATAGCTGGTGTGATATTAAAATGTGATAATAAATTGCTTAATTGGCGGGCAAACAACGCGCCTTTCCAATCGTTTTCAACGGTTTTGTCATAAATTACCAGCACGCGCTTCTCACCGGATGCTGTTGCATTATCAACTGCAGATACCCCGCCAGTTTCAACCTCAATTGGATAAAAACCAGCTTCTTCTGCCCATGACATATGCGCTAATATTAAAAATATCAATAAATAAATCGTTTTCACTGGTTTATAATACCATATTTAGAAGGGAAATTTATATAACTGAGGATATTTATCTGCGGTAAGGTAATAGGGGGCAACCACAAGTTAGTAGTACAGGGCAACCACAAGGGATTGCCCCTACGGAATGTTTTAAAATAATCTGCGTTATCTTTATTTATCTGTTTCCATAATCTCTTTTTCTGGCAATGGTACATAACCGCTATCTTTCACTAGTGCCTGACCTTCCGGGGTCAGCAGCCAATCGCGAAGGCGTACTGATGAACTTGTTGTCGGTGTTCCTTTGCGGATTATGGCATATACTCCAGTTACATAGGGATAACTGCGGTTGCGTATCGTCTCTGATGTTGGCATGATACCGTCCACAGCACATGTTTTGATTGGCGGTATAGATTGCTTATCGCCAAAAATTATGACTCGTGCCCGATTTACCGGTGATTGAATTGTGTGGTAATAATAGAAAGTATAACTAAAACCATTCTTTACACCACCCAACTTGTTATACGGGCCACCCATCCCCTGCCCGATTAGCTGTTCCACCGGTGGTGCCATCGTTAAGTCTTTCATCACTAATTCCTGCATTGTTTCCTGACTGCCAGAGTTTCGTTCTCGCTGAAAAGCAATCATCTTCTCCTGATTGCCGCCTACTTCGGACCAGCGCAGAACATTATCCTGATATATATCCTTAATCTGCATTGCTGTCAGATTTGACACTGGATTCGCACTATTAAGAATGAAGATAAAAGCGTCATAAGCTATAGCATGGCTTTCAAACTCAATTCCTTTCTCTTTAGCCAATTTTATCTCATCTGTTGACGGTGGACGCGCAACGATGATGAAGTCAGTGGTGCCAAGGACAAGATTGCGATAAGCGTTATTGGTTCCGGTAAGGGCAAGATTTATCTGTAAACCGGGGAAGTTATTTGAATTGCTATAACTATTATAAGCATCAGAATTCGTTGGCAGTGGAGAACCGGAACACTGTGGAACAAGAATACGCTCGGGTGATTCTCCACCGCTGCTGCTACGGTCGTAAATCGATCGATATTGCCATGCTGCGCTTAGTCCCAACATACGACAAACAATTAGCGTTGATAATGGTTGTGCGGTTGTAGAGCCATCAAGACGGGGTATTGACTGCCAGTTTAATTCAAGCCCTTTGGGACGTGGCCCAATAGCAATCGTCTCTGGTGGATTAGCTTTTAGAGACGTCAGTATATTTTCGATGGAAGGGGTATATCGACCTGATGGGAATGAATCATATCGTCCGTGTTGATCTACCTCATATTGAACCTGCCATTCCTTAACCTTGCGGCGTAATATCAGGTATCTTTCACGAGTACGATTAGGCTGCACCTTCATTCCTGCAACATTTAATTCATTATTTATTGATGTCAATTCAGCAATTGCTTTTTTTCCTTGTAATATCGACTTGTTGTGTTGCGATACTTTATTATTTAACTCAATTAAATACGAAACATTATTGACACCAGGCGCACCACCAGGTGCACCACCATAAGGTGTTGAGCCTGGTTCACCTGGGGTGCAATTCTTAATCATCCTATTAAATTCATTTACTCGTTCAGTTGTATCTTTTACTAAATAGTCATAATTTTCCTTAACTTGCCGGGAAGTCTCTGTCAAAGTTTTCCAATCCTCGGCATCAGGTTGCGGTAGTGGGGTTTCCGCCCACACTTGTTGAAACAACAAGATTGTTAAGACCATAATTAACTGGAAAATGCGCATTGAATTTACCTCCTGAATGGTGTCAATGAAATAAAATGATCAACAATACTAATTGCTGAACATTCTGCAACTATGTCTATTGAATTATTTTTTTATCAATTAATCTACAGCATCCCCCGCAAAAACTTGCCGGTATAACTTGCTTTCACTTTTGCCACTTCTTCTGGTGTGCCTGCCGCTATCACCATGCCGCCTTTGTTACCGCCTTCCGGACCCATGTCGATGATATGGTCGGCTTGCTTAATTACATCAAGGTTGTGTTCAATAACGATTACGGAGTTGCCGGAATCTACCAATCTTTGCAATACCGTTAACAGTTTTTCGATATCGGCGAAATGCAGGCCGGTGGTCGGTTCGTCCAACAGGTACAGCGTTTTGCCGGTTCCTCTTCTCGCCAATTCGGTAGCAAGTTTCACCCTTTGCGCTTCTCCGCCGGACAGGGTAGTTGCGGGTTGACCAAGACGGATATAATCGAGTCCTACATCGCATAATGTTTTCAACTTATTAGCGATACGGGGGATATTCTCGAATAACCGAAACCCCTCGGCGACTGTCATATTCAGCACATCACTGATGGTTTTTCCTTTGTAATGCACTTGCAGAGTCTCGCGATTATAACGCGCGCCTTTGCATATTTCACACGGCACATATACATCGGGTAGAAAATGCATTTCAATTTTTATAATTCCATCGCCATGGCACGCTTCACAGCGGCCGCCTTTAACGTTGAATGAAAAACGGCCTTGTTGGTATCCACGCACCCGAGATTCCTGGGTTTGCGAGAAAAGCGTACGAATAAGGTCAAACACACCGGTGTATGTAGCCGGGTTGCTGCGCGGGGTACGACCAATTGGCGACTGGTCAATATCGATTACCTTGTCGATATTCTCTATTCCCAGTATTTCATCATGCTTGCCCCACAATGTGCGCGCTCCCTGCAGTCGGTGCATTAATCGTTTGTACAATATATCTTCCATCAGGGTCGATTTGCCACTGCCGGAAACACCGGTTATAGCAACAAATTTCCCCAGTGGAATCTGCACATCAATATCTTTCAAATTATGTTCGTGGGCACGCCGAATTTCGATGCATTTGCCATTGCCGTCGCGGCGGATTTTCGGTACGGCAATTTTACGTTTGCCAGTAAGGAAATCGCTGGTGACGCTGCAATTGCAATCCAGCAATTCCGCTGGTGTACCGGCAAATATCACCTCGCCGCCATGCTCACCAGCACCAGGACCGATATCAACAATATAGTCCGCCGCCCGCATGGTATGTTCATCATGTTCAACAACAATGATGGTGTTACCAACATCGCGAAGGGAAATGAGCGTTTCAATGAGCCGGTCATTATCGCGCTGGTGCAAGCCGATGGATGGTTCGTCGAGAATATATAACACTCCCATCAACCCGCTACCAATTTGTGTTGCCAGGCGTATGCGCTGCGCCTCGCCGCCGGAAAGGGTATAGGCGGCACGGTCGAGAGTGAGATAGTCCAACCCCACATTCAACAAAAACTTCAGTCGCGCTTTCACTTCTTTTACCACCTGGTGGATAATCAGCTTTTCCCGCGGGGTCAATTCCAAACCATCAAACCACTCCATAGCGTCGCCAATTGACATACACGTTGAATCTGATATGTTTTTCCCGTGAAATTGCACTGCCAGTATCTCCGGGCGTAATCGTTTACCGCCACAGGTAGGACAGGGTTTAATACGCATGAATTGGTTCATATTATCGCGATTGTCGTCACTGGTGGTTTCAGTAAACTCCTTTTCCATCAGTTTCACTACACCGGCCCAGCGCGAATCGTAAACCATGGTTCTGCCTGCGGTATTGCGATGACGCACGCGAAACTTCCGGTCATCTTTTGTGCCATACATTATTAAATCCAGTGCTTTTTTATCCAATTGCTCAACCGGAACATCCATTGGAATTTCCATCGCCTGACACGCTGCCGCGAGGGTAGACATATACCAACCGCGAATACCGCGCCAGGGAAGAATTGCACCGTCTTTCAGGGATAATGACGGGTCGGGGATTATCAAATCTTCGTCCAATTCATTTTTTGTGCCCAATCCCATACATTCGGGACAAGCACCATAAGGTGAATTAAAAGAAAACATGCGCGGAACCAGTTCTTCAAATGAAATACCGCATTTTACACAGGCGGCTTTCTCGCTGAAGGTGAACTCCTCACCGTCGACTATCTGTACCGACGCGATACCGGAACCTATCTTCAACGCGGTTTCCATCGATTCCGCCAGCCGCGACCGCATACCATCTTTTATTATCAATCGATCAACCACCACCTCAATGGTATGGTTTTTGTATCTTTCTATCTCAATGTCATCTTCAACATTGCGCAATTCACCATCTACCCGTACCCGGGGGAAACCTTGTCGCGCAATATCCTGAAATATCGTTTTATATTCGCCTTTGCGACCTCGTATCACCGGACCAAGAATTAATATTCGGGTTCCTTCCGGCATGATTTCCAATTGGTCGACAATCTGCTCTATCGTCTGGGATGCAATTTTTTCACCGCATTTATGGCAATGCTGCACACCCACTCGGGCAAACATCAGGCGCAAATGGTCATAGATTTCCGTAACAGTACCAACTGTTGAACGGGGATTGCGGGTGGTAGATTTCTGGTCGATAGATACCGCCGGCGACAAACCTTCAATGTAATCTACATCAGGCTTATCCATTTGTCCCAAAAACTGGCGGGCATAGGAAGATAATGACTCGACATACCGCCGTTGCCCCTCGGCATAAATGGTGTCAAAAGCAAGCGACGACTTGCCCGAACCAGACAAACCGGTAATAACCACCATCTTATCGCGAGGAATATCAAGGTCGATATTCTTTAAATTATTTTGACGCGCACCCCGGATGCGCAGAAAGTTGTTAGACATATTTATATTCACCGTGCCTGGTAATTATAGCATATTGGCATAGGAAAATGCGATATTTTGGTAAAATATGCAAACAAATATTTGGGGAAGAAGTTGTTGTATAAATCTACCCGGGAACGTCAATTTCCTGATTGACCATTCGGTTTAATAATAAGTTATGAATAGAGAAAATTTATCATTAGGCCCTTAAACCCTGAAAATGTTGAAATTAAACAAGTTTTCGTAAGTATTATCTCTGCGTAACTCCGTGCTTAACTCTGTGCAACTTGCGGTTAAGTTAGGACATAGCATGTTGATGGTAGTTTTTTATTTTACCACAGAGAACGCAGAGTTTTACGCAGAGTTACACAGAAAATATCTATGTGGCTTATACTATTAAAGCCATATTGGGTTGTGTATGATACCCACTTTAGTTCGTTAGCAAGCATATCCAAAAAAATAAGTTGCATTTTAAATTGAATGTTTCATAAAGGTCACTTCAACAAGCGCAATGACCCACTCTGAAAACTTAACAATATTACCATTTTTTATTGGATTTATACAGATACGGCCAAAGATAGCGGGCTGCTCTTTCTGAACCCTCGGGACTAAGGTGATTAGCATCCTTATATAGAGAAACGTATTTTTCATTACTTGTATATGAGGTTATAAATTTACTGCCATCAAATAGTGAATTTTGAATGGGTACATAAACTGCTGATGTTTCAATACAGACGCGTTTTAAATTCGAATTGACAGCCCCTTGTTTATTTTCGTATTCTTCAACGCTTTGCCAATTCTTCCAATTATCATTGTTTGTACGCGGTGGTATAATCGATGATTTTGCCAGAAAATCAAAATTATTTTTAGGGTAGTTTGGTAAATCAGCAATAATGAATACTTTCTTATTGCGAGATTGCAATACTTGAATAAATTCCTTCAACATAGCATAATCCGGCTCTTTCTGTTTACGCTGACGTGTCTTATACGATATCCAATACTCAACGACGATTACTTTTGTTACTGTCGGGTGCTTATCTATCATTTCCAACATATTTTTTGCATGAGGCAATGACAAATTAAAAAGATCAGTAGATGCTACAGTAAATGATAATCCGCATCCGTTGTTCTCTTTAATAACTTTATCAAGGCCATATCTCAATGCGCCAGCATGACTATCACCAATTAAGAAAATATCCGGCTTGCCCGTATTGCCAAGCGGGTAAGTGCCATCCATTCCAAAACGGAAATTATATGATGATAAATCATTACCTTTTGATAAACCTAATCGCCCCTGAATATCATTTGCAACGCCGTTTACATAACTTGTTTCAAGATTAATAGGTGAAACATATTTGTTTGCATTGCGATGCAGCAAATCTGGAAATCCTTTATTGGAAACAACAATATATCCAATACCAACCAATAAGAATATACCGATACCAGCGAATGCAAATGAGGTTTTTCGAGTCCAGGTGTTGGATACTCTCACGGGCATCTCAACAAATTTCCATGATAAATAACCCAATAACAGAGATACTAAAAACATACCCACATAATCAAACACATAAAGATTATCATAGGTCATATATTTCCAAAATACAGTCACTGGCCAATGCCAAAGATAAAGCGAATAAGAAATTTTACCGATAACAATACATGGTCTATAGGTAAGCAGTCGGCCAATAATTCCACTATTCCCATACCGAATAAGCAATGCTGTACCAATAACCGAAGGAATAGCAGTTGCGCCGGGGAACGGAGTTGTATCGGATAACAACAAATACGGCACAATAACTAATACGCAGCCAATTACAGCTATCACAGATGAATATCGGTCAAGTTTATCCAGAATTTTATATTTATTCACCACTAATGGTGATGCAATAATAGCAAGCAATGAACCAGCCAATAATTCCCATGCACGAAATTGTAAGAGAAAAAAAGCATCACCAGGTTTTCCAGATGATATGGCATGTATAGCCCCAAATAAGGATAAACCTGCGATTATTGTAAATATTGGTAGTAAAAAACCGCGCCGCAGCTTCCAAATTATAACGCAGAGCAACGGGATGAATAAATAAAATTGTTCCTCAACACTTAATGACCACAGATGAAGCAATGGATTAGTGTGAGTATCAGGTGAAAAATAATTGCCACTATTAATCCAGAAAAAAATATTTGATGAAAAAAGCGTGCCCATTATCGATGCATCGCATAGAGAAAGGGTTGGCGTTGCATAATACACAAAAAATCCTGTTAATAAAACCCCGGTAATTAACGTGAAATATGCTGGTAAAATACGGCGAATACGGCGATGATAGAAGTTTGCAATGGTAAATTGGCCTTTGTTAATATCCCGTATAATACCGCCAGTAATCAAATATCCTGAAATAACAAAAAAAACATCAACACCAGCAAATCCGCCCGGGCACAGAATAGCGAGAATATGAAAAAGTACCACCGGTATCACGGCTAATGCGCGAATACCATCGATATGCGGATAATACATACCATGGATAACTTTATTCTGTTCAACATCTTGTACCGAGTTTATTATATTCGATTCTTCAACTGTTTCTGTTGTCGATGCTGACTGATCTGTCATATTTCTTATGCTCCATACAACAATATATTTTTTTAAAAGTTCCAATAATTACTATTTCCGAACAACTCTATTATACTCATATATGCGCAGGAAGGCGACTGGTGCTGGGTATTATTAATTGATTTAAATTCTCTCATAACATATTCTTAAAAGAAACAAAAAAACGGGACGGATTTCTCCGCCCCGTTAAAGTTGCATTTAGTTAAGTTATAAAAAGCCGGTGGCCGTGTTTCCCTTCTTTTCGTTAACTTAGCAGGATGTAACCATGCTTTTTTGTTCCAAATGTCTTCCTGATCTTCCGGTTAATTCTAAGAAATCTATAAACTCCTGCACTTCCGGGTATTCGTTTGGTTTTTCTTTTGCTTCTGCTATCAGCCTGCTCAGGTTTCCCCTGTTCACTAACAATTTGAATATCTCTTTCAATTCGTTACGAGTCTTACTGCTGATATTGTTTCTTCGCAATCCTATAGAGTTAAGTCCGACTAATCGCATGGGGTTTCCTTCTGCGATTACAAATGGTGGTACGTCATGAGTTATTTTGCTCAGTCCGCCTACCATTGCCAGTCTGCCGATATGCACATTTTGATGTATGCCGGCCAGTCCACCGAGTACTACGCGGTCATCTACCTGGCACCCGCCACTGATTCCCACGTAATTTGTGATGTAAATGTTATTGCCGATTTTACAATTATGTCCAATATGGCTATACGCCATCAGCATATTATTATCGCCGATAACAGTCATGTTACATTCGCCAACTGCGGCATGCACAGTAACGAATTCACGAATGATGTTGTTGTCACCGATTATCACCCCGGATTTTTCGCCATGATATTTTTTGTCCTGGGGTGGTTCTCCCAGTACGGCGTGGGGATGAATGTGACAATCATTGCCGATTTTCGTAAGTCCTGAGACAATGGCGTGAGACCCTATGACAGTACGGCTTCCGATATTAACATCGGGGCCAATTACCGCGTAAGGGCCAATCTCAACGTCATCACCCAGCACAGCACGCACATCGACGATTGCTGTGGAATGAATTTTCAACGTTTCACCCTTCCTTTTCCTCTTTTTTGTAGGTAGGATCGGGCACCAGCATGAAAGATGCAATGCCGCTCATTGCGATTTCATCACCAACTTTGGAAATGATTTCGCATTTACCGAAGCTCTTGCGTAAATTAGTCACAATCACTTCAGTAATTAATTGGTCACCCGGCACTACTTTACGGCGAAACTTTACTTCGTCTATGCCGGCAAACAAACCCAGTTTCCCTTGATTTTCCGGTAATGACATCATTAATAAAGATCCTATCTGCGCGGCATGCTCAACTATAAGCACCCCCGGCATAATCGGATTTCCCGGAAAATGACCTTGAAAAAATGGCTCGTTCATTGTCACGCATTTCAACCCAACCGCGCGTTTGCCCGGTTCAAGTTCCAATATCCTGTCTACCAGTAAAAACGGATAACGGTGTGGGTTGGTATTCATGATTTGAATAATATCCAAGCTTAAACCTCCCATTTTCGTCACCTCGACGTCTATTATCTAATTGCGTATTTTACACGCAGATATTTCGCCATTTCCACATGGCTGTAATGCCCGCTGCGAATGGCAGTTATTCTGCCTTGCAAACGGAAACCGGTCAGTGCCAAATCGCCTAATAAATCAAGCACTTTATGCCACACTGGCTCATTAGGTCTTACATCGTTATTCAGATAACCGGTTTCTGTGATTATTACCGCATTATCCAAAGAACCGCCTTTTGCCAAACCACTGTCAAGCAAATGTCGCACTTCGCGTTCAAGTCCATAAGTGCGGGCGGATATTATATTTTCAATTACGCTGGCATCGGTTATATCACCACCGGCTGTCATACCAGTTATTTGGGTATCTGCTATGGTTATTTCAGCAAACAGTTCCAGATTTTCTGACTCCGCAATAATAATTTGCGAATTGCCAGCCGACATTAAATCATTATTTAATTTAACTGTTAATATTTCGCCATCAAGAAACTTAATTCCTGCTTTTTGCAAAGTATCATACCATATTTTTGCAGCACCATCTAAAGCTGGCAATTCACCGCCGTCAACTATAATATAGATATCGGTAATCCCGCACAGGTATATCGCCGCCATAAGATGCTCAATAGTGCGCAGGCTGACCCCGTTATTAGCTATTCTGGTACAGCGGGTGGTATCATCAACATACTCAGCCAGTGCAGGTATTTCCACGCCGTTTACTACAAATATTATTCCACATCCAGCAGCAGCCGGTTTGCCGATAACATTAACCTGCTGCCCGGTATGCAACCCAATGCCGTTTATATGCCATTCATTATTTACAGTCGCTCTTTTCATGTCTTATAAATTATATCAAAAATTATAAAAGTATGAAATACATGAAATTTCGTGTAACAACTCACCTTTTATAGATTTATTTTATATCGATTAACAGGATTAAAAAGATTTTATATCAGGAATCTTATTCAGGAAAACAGAGTAATTGCTATGAATTGCCATTACAATAGCTATAAAATATCACCAGAAATTATCAATTCAAAAGTCCTGGCAACCTATAATTCGACCAGTGACAGTGTTAAAAAAAATGAGAAAATATTATCCTTTCAATCCTGTTAATCGATGTAAAAACTAAAAACTTTTCCAATCAACTTCTCTTAGGATAATAATTTAATCACCAGGTTTGCATCACTTCTTCTGCCATTTTAACATCTGTTTGCCAATCGCGACCGCCACGGGTCAGGTAACCGCCTACTATCATACCATTTGCACCGGCAAGAAATGCGGTTGCTTGAAAGTCGCCAAGTATCATTTCACGACCACCGCCGATTTTAATAGTTTTGTCTGGCAGGATAATGCGAAAGACTGAAATCGTTTTCAGAGCTTCTACCGGTGAAATCAAAGGTTGATTTCCTAATGGTGTACCCGGAATAGGAATAAGAAAGTTGATGGGGATTATATCAGGATTAATCTCTTTCAGCTCCAGTGCCATCTCCACTCTATCCTGATACGACTCGCCAATCCCAAATATACCACCGCAACATAATACTAATCCTGCTTTTTTTGCTGCCAGCGCAGTGTTTACGCGGTCGTCATAACTGTGGGTTGATACAATATTTGGATAAAAACTTCGGGAAGTTTCTAAATTGTGATGAAAACGTTCCATACCGGCGTCACGCAACCGGCAAAGGCTATCATAATCCAAACAACCGAGTGAGGTACAGACGGCAATGCCAATTTCAGAGATGATTCGGGGGATGATATTAACGATTCGTTCAAATTCGTCACCGGTCAAGGCATTCCCGCTGGTAACGATACAAAAATGTGGACTGCCTATTTCCTTTGCCCTACTGGCAGCGGCCAATAATTCTTCATCAGGCAATAGCGGGTACTCGCTGGCAGTAGTATTGTAATGGACTGATTGGGCGCAAAACTTGCAATCCTCGGTACATTTACCAGACCGCGCATTGCAAATGGTACACATATCAATTTCATTGCCAACATTATCACGCCGCGCCGTATTTGCCCGCGCCATTAAATCAGTCAGGGGAAGTTCAAACAATTCAACATAATTTTCCATGGGCATATTTTACCAAATTGGAATGGGTATAGGCGAAAATGAAGGTGGATATATATAAATTTGATATATGCAATTATTATTTTTTAACCACGAAATACACGAAAACCACGAAAAATATAATATTTCAAAGTTACATCTAAATATTTTTTCGTGGCTTTCGTGATTTTCGTGGTTAAATTGTCCTTTAATCTTTCCCTACCAGTATATTAGTCAACAAATCTTTGCTGCCGTCGGGAACCAGGATTAGCTCGTTGGTGCCTTCTGTCAGTTTTTGTGTTTCCAATATCTGGAACATTGACTCGCATACTATCGGGTCAAGGGAGATTTCTGCCAGAGCGGTTCCGATAACCTGCGGACGGATGGCGGCGGCCTTGGCGAACTCAATAGCGGCTTCGCGGTCGGCGGTACTGGTGATGATATTCACCTGGTTGGCACCGTCTTGTTTGATGGCAGAAGTCACCTGGCGCAGTCGGTTAACTACTTTGCTTTCAATCTGACGAATCATTTCATTGTCGCGGAAATGTACTTTACGAATATAGATTGAACCAAGTCTGTAACCCCACTCATCTGATTTTGGCGATACTTCGTCACGCACGGTCTGGCTCATGGCGTGGCGATTAATCAGCATTTTATCCAACGGTAAATTGCTGAGACAACGCACAGTGGACGAACTGACATTGGCGGACAACGAACCGCGTGGGTCAGTATTTTTAAAGATATAGCTGACCGGGTCGCTGACATACATTTCGTACCAGATGCCAATACCCATCGGCGCGCCTTCTTCGGAGTTAACTGGCTGGCTGCGCAGGTATTCCTGGTCCAGACGCATGTCAACTTTGTAGGTGCGGCCTAATATATTAACGATTATCGCCGCCGGACCTAATTTGAACCACAGAAAATGGATCCCCGGTTCGCTGATAGTGCCGATTACGTTGCCAAACAACACAAACACCTGGCTGGTTTTTTCTTCTACAATGGTGTATACGCCAAATAATCTAATAATACCAAAAATTATTGGCACCACAATAAAACATGCAAAAAATGAGATGATCACTGTTATTATCCTGAAATCTAAAAAATTTTAACCATAATGGCATTTTTTATTTACAAACATGGTTAATATTTGGTATAATCTATTAACCATAATATGAAGGGGATGAACATGTCATATATTGTC
>JBIJDE010000556.1:0-3295 GCA_044344305.1 Armatimonadota bacterium | reverse complement strand
GCTTTAACGCTTGATTACATCATTTTTCCGGTTCAGCGCGGGAATTGGGGACAATTCCCCTCCCTTATTTTTGCAAAAGCCTCTTTATAATTTTTACGCCTGTCCCGGTCCTTTATATTCGCGGCCAAATGGCAAACCGAATGGCTCTTCAAATGGTCGGAATGGAACCATGGCGGCGATTTCGTCTAATCGTGCTATTAAATCTGCTGACAATGGTCCTTTTTCAATTGATGCTACGTTCAATTCTACTTCTTCCGGGTTTCGCGCTCCCATCAGGGTGCAGGATATATCCGGGTTTGAAATGACGAATCGCAAGCAAACTTCGGCTAATGGCAGGTTGATTTCATCAAGCAATGCGTACAATGCCTGGTACTGTTTGCGGCGTGGTGAACTAAGCCATGGTGCGCCGTTATTTACTTCATCATCATAACGTCGTGCCAATGCGCCTTGCTGTAATGGAGAGCCTACAATGACACCCATATTATGTTTCTTTGCCGCCGGCAGTACTTCAATCTCTGCCTCGCGCCATAGTAAACTATAGTTGAAGGCGGTCAGTACAACGTCAAACTTGCCAGTGTTAATACAGCGGGTCATTTCATAAGCGGTTGTTCCGCCAAGTCCAATATAGCTGATGGCGCCATCTTTTTTTAATTGCTCAAGAACTTCCATAACTGGTCCGATTGCGTTATCAACATCGTCCCACCAGTCATTTTGTCCCGGACGATCTGGCTCGTGGATAAGCAGCATATCAATATGGTCACGACCAAGCAATTTCAGGCTTTCTTCGAATGATTGCATCAGGCCGCTCTTATCTTTAGCGTTAAACGGTTGCGGACGACCACCGAACTTTGTTGACACGATTAGTGGAGCATCAATCTGCCTTAATGCTTGACCAAGCACCATTTCGCTATCGCCATAACCGGGGGCGGTATCGATGTAGTTTATCCCCAACTCGACAGCTCGTTTAACAGCGGCTACAGCAGGGTCAACAGTGTTAAACCAGGATGCGACGAATAACCCGCCAAAAGCGAGTTCGCTAACATTTAGGCCGGTACGGCCAAGGGTACGCATTTTCATGATAATATCTCTCCGAAAGTGGATTTAAACGGTTTAACGAATTATACGTTTGTGAAGGGGGGAGTGTCTATATTTTTATGTAAATAAATTTAGATTAATTTTGAAATATATCACCAAACAAAAACTTCCCCTGAAAGTTATATGTTTCAAGAGAAGTTTAAAGAAATTTATAAAATTCTATTTTGGACCATATAACATGATTTGATTAAGAAGGGCATATGATGTAGCTGTGGTTACATTGTTAATACGCCAGTAACGTCCTTTTACACTATTGAATGTTATTCCTGTTGCTGATGAATTATTATAGCTTGTTGCAGCTGATTTGCCTGTAACAGCAGTAAAACTGGTACCGTTTTCTGAATATAAAACATCAAAATTGTTGCCTTTCCAGTCAGAATCCCATACTATAACGGCTTTATTCAGTGTTCGGGATGTCCCGAGATCAATTTGGGCATATTCGCCAGTATTCCAGGCACCAGAGTTTTTTCCAGTTCGTTCTCCTTCATCATCTAACAGATAACCATCGTTATATCGTAATCCATTAAAACCTAAAGAAGCACTATTAGAGGTTGTGGTGGTGAAATTAGGTTTATTAGCCCAGTTAACCTCATCATTATCTAACTTTCCCGCTCCTATTGGTTCTATGGCATATATTCCGGGTCCACCGCGGCTTGAGTTACCGTATTGATAACCGCCTGCTTTTAAAAATACTCGTATTGACAGGTATAAACTGGGAGTTATAGCGATATCATAATAAGTTCGTGCACCAACATCAAGCATGCTGCCAAGGTCTTTTGAACCAACATCGCTAAAACCAATTCCATCAGATGACCCCTGGACGGAAAACTTTTGTAATCTAGTTCCTTCGCCAGTCCACCATTGTACACGAACTTTGCTGACATTTCTTGGCTCATTAAAGGTAACAGTAGCCCAATAGTCGCCAGTGCCATTAGCAGTCATTGTTCCATCAGGAATCCAAACATGATTACCCCAGATGTAATCATCCGGGTTGCCATAACCATTTCCACCTGTTGGACCTGATTTAGCGACAGTATATCCGGCGGGAAGCTGGAGCCAGTTGTAGTTAGTTACTTTTATTGCAAAAGGATTTAAAATGATGGGTGCTTTTGCAGGGGCTACATGTCCGTCGATGTAACCAAAAATTGAAGAACCACTGTGACGGTAGTCTACATCAGTTTTACTGGTAGTGTAATTATTCGCATTTTTACCATCAAATACAAGAATTGACGTTGTAGGATCATCAATTGCACCGATAGACGCGCCACCGAAATAGCCGTTGAAATTATATCCGTTTGGCGGTGTTTTTCCCAATGTAGGACATACTAATACACCCGGGTCAGGCTTAATGTCTGACCAGAAAGTTGCTGTGGATGGCAAAGTTTCGTCATGGTCCTGGGCATACATTTGTACCAGTGCACCGATTTGTTTCTGGTTGCTGGTACAGGTAGTTTGTCTTGCTTTTTCGCGGGCACGGGCAAAGACTGGGAACAGGATGGCGGCGAGGATTGCAATAATCGCAATTACAACCAGTAATTCGATTAATGTAAAGCCGCTCTTTAGTCTTTTCTGTGGCATATTTAGACCTCCAAAAAATTTATCGGTTTACAATAGTATTCCGGTTAACATAAATTATACCGCTTTATTTTTATTCTGTAAACATTTTCATTATAGATCATAATATATCTATAAGTACAGGCTCAGCGATAGGTTACTGATCTTGTCGAAGTGACCATAAGCGAAAGTTATAGTGTATATAGAAAACAACTTCTATTATGTCATCATATCACCGAAAGCGGACTACTTTGACTTAATTGGGGCAATTTTATAATTATTATAATATCATTGCAAAACAACAACTACTGTCGTTAACATACAATACAAAAAAACTTCCCCTGAAAGTTAGGTATTTCAGGGGAAGTGTAAGGATATTAAATTAGTCTAAGAATATCGCGTTGACATAACCTTCTGTGCCGGTCATGATAACTTTTACAGTTCCCTTGAATTCGTATTGGTGAACGGTGCTGTTAACGCCGGTATAACTGGATGATTTTGTTGCTTCTACTGCGGCGCCGCTACTGGTTGATACTGTAATATTAAATGTGCGAGTGCTGTTGAAAACTTGTGGGCAGAATACGGTGAGAATATGCGGTATCGTTGGATCGCCAGTATTAGCAATTGTAAATGTTCCATCGTTATT
>JBIJDE010000649.1:0-2574 GCA_044344305.1 Armatimonadota bacterium | reverse complement strand
ATTCCCGGGCAAAGTGGTTATTTCACCTTGCGAAGCATGTTGAAAGATACTATTGGCAACAGGATAAACTCTAATAATTATATCTGGGTTGTCGAAAAAGGACAGAATACCTACGATTATCCTTATGACGATTTAGATGTAACAGCAGACAAAGATTTGTATAAAGCAAATGAAAATGCAAGGGTAGTTGTAAATACAAAATTAGCACCTTGTTATGCCTTGATGACGGTGGAAGGGAATAAGATATTTCAGCATAAATTAATACGATTAGAAAGTAAAACCACGATTATTGATGTTGATTTGTCTGAAGAATATATGCCGGCGGTGAATGTTAATATCACTATCGTTAATGGCAAGGATATGGTTCAGGCAGAAGATTCTATTTCTATGTCGCGTGAAAAGAAAGCTATGGTGGTGAAAATAACATCTGACAAGGATACTTATCTTCCCCGGGGTGTTGCGACATTTCATATTAAAACAACAACTCCAGAGGGCAAACCGGTTTCAGCAGAAACATCTTTTGGACTGGTAGATGAAGCACTGTATAAAATAGCGGAAGATGATACCGAAGATATTATCAGTTTCTTTTATCCTCGTGTTTATCCGAATGTTTCAACAGGTTTCTCATCTCCCAATTTATATCTTTCTGGTGATGATAAAGGTGGTTCGACCATCGTTACCCGAGAAGATTTTCGTGATACCGCACAATGGGTCCCTACGGTAATAACTGATGCGAATGGCGAGGCTGATGTTACCGTTACTTTGCCGGATAATCTTACTAAATGGCGCGCTACCTGTCGGGCAATAACTGTCGATAACCGGGTGGGCGAGTCTACAATGGATATTACTGTGAACAAACCGTTCCTGGTACGTCTGGAAACGCCCCGATTTATGGTAGAGGATGACTCCATTGTAATCGCCGCGATAGCGCATAATATGACTGATAAACCGCTGCAGGCAGAAGTCGGACTTGATGAGGCTGACGGGATTACTATTATTGACAATGATAAAGTAAGAAAAGTTAATGTCAAAGCCAATGATTCCACCCGGGTAGAATGGCGGATATCAGTACCGGCAAATCGTGTTTATGATGGAGAAATAAAAGTTCGTGTATGGGGCAGGGCAGGGGAATACTCGGACGCCATGCGGTTGACTATACCGGCATATCCAGCCGGTGTGAAAAAGACTGATTATAAATCCGGCGTTACAAAAACCGAAGATAGGCTACATTTTAAATTAGAAAAAGGGTTTGTGCCGGGAAGTACCAGAATGACGGTAAAAATTGCTCCATCATTAATATCAACCATGTATGGCTCTTTGGAATATCTCGCCAAATATCCCTATGGATGTACCGAACAAACGATGTCGTCATTCATCCCGGATATTGTGGTATGGAAAATGCTGCAGAAATACCCGGTTGATGAACCATTTACGGATAATACTACCTCGAAAAATGATACTGCCGCTAAAATGGGATATCAGCAATTGAAAAAAGAGCTGCCAAAAATGGTGAAATCCGGTTTGCTGAAAATATATTCCATGCAGAATGATGGCGGTGGTTGGAGCTGGTATCGTTACGACCAGATTGACTTATGGATGACTGCTTATGTGTTGGATGGTTTGCAACAGGCACGCGAAGCCGGCTTTGAAATTAATGAGGAAATTTACCAGTCTGGCAGAAACGCACTGAAAAATGGATTTATCGAAAGAATGGATAAATTAGCGAAATATGAAATGGATGATAAAGATAAACAAAAAATATTCAAAGATGGATATGAATATGACTATGCCAAAATGATGTATGCCGCGACAGTATTGTCAAAGTCAGGCGGAGTTGAACTTGCCAGACAGTTAGTTTCAAAACTTAATAATTTAGGAATAAAGTTTGCAGATATGGATATTTACCAGTCATTATCGCTGGCTGAATTGCTCATTCAAATTGGTGATACTGATGCGGCGAGAGGACATATACAAAATATAACAGATGAAGTATTTACCAGAATAGGTAAGAAAGATTTTTATGCTGGTGATTATTATTATCATTGGCGATCAGATACTGAAATTTGCGGAAAACTGCTCGAAATGGGTGTCGTGGTATCGCCGGCCGATTCCCGTTGGGATAAACTGGTAACCTGGATAATGAAACAGCGGCGCGATAATTACTGGTACTCTACCCGCGATACCGTGGCAGTAATAAAGGGACTATGCAAATATACCGATGTAAAAACTAATGGCACTTTTCCCAGTAATGTTCAGGTTACTTGCGGTAAATACACGGTGAATGTACCTTTGAAACCGATGGATTTCATGCTGCCGGAAAAAGTAATAGAGATCCCCCTTGATGAATTTGGGGAAGGCGATTTTGTAGTGAAAATTGCCTCGGATGGGCTAATTTACTATTCTGCTAATTTGGAACAGTACAACCGTGAAGAAATGAATACCCCGGCAAGTATCGGCGACGCGAAACTATCTATCAAACGCGAATACCGGGTAATTCCACGCCATGGTATATATAACGAAAAAAGCAATCCGGTGACCGATTTTAATAATGGCGATATCGTGTTGGTGAAACTG
>JBIJDE010000088.1:0-12845 GCA_044344305.1 Armatimonadota bacterium | reverse complement strand
TAACGCTAAATCATTATATATCAATCGTGAACAGGATATTGGCGTACCGGGTTTGCGCCGTGCAAAAGAGTCATATAATCCTATTAAAATGGGTAAAAAATATATCATCAGGAATAAATGATATTTTTTAAGAACAATATGCCGTTAGCAATTAAATTCGAACTAAAAAAGTCAGGATTTTTATAATGGTCACTTCGACAGGCTCAGTGACCCTATCTGAAAACTGAAAACCGAAAACTTAACACCTTTTCCAATTTATTTGGGTTGGGGTATAACGCAATAATAGTATGAGTAATGATAATAATTCTCGTACAAAATTATTTTTAAATGGTATAATATTTTACTGGTTCATAATGGGGGAGTAACTATATGAATAAGGTAGAATTGGCACGCATGATAGATTATACCTTACTCAAACCGGATGCGACTACTGCTGAAATCCAGAAAGTCTGTCACGAAGCAATTGAATTGGGCGTTTATGCTGTATGCTTTAACCCCATTCACATCACTATTGCTAAAAGGTCATTAGCAGAACATGATGTAAAAGTTTGTACAGTAGCAGGTTTTCCTCTGGGTGCATCAATTTCTGCGATTAAGGCATTTGAAACTCTGGACGCAGTAAACCGTGGTGCTGATGAGATTGACATGGTCATGAATATTGGCGCATTTAAAGACGGTGCATTTTCTGATGTTCAGATTGATGTAGCAGCAGTAGTTAAAGCCGCACGAGGTAAAGCATTAATCAAAGTTATTCTGGAAACGAATCTTTTATCTGACGAAGAAATTCGTCACGCGTGTATACTTTGCCGTGATGCTGGTGCTGATTTTGTTAAAACTGCTACCGGTATTACCAGCGGTGGTGCTACGGAACGGCATGTAGAGATAATGCGAGAGTCAATTGGTTACGATATGGGAGTCAAGGCTGCCGGTGGAATCCGCGATTATAATACCGCTATTGCCATGGTAAATGCCGGTGCGAGCCGTATTGGAACCTCATCTGCAGTTGATATTCTCTCGTAATTGCTGTTTTTATCATCTTTTATTGATAAAACATAAAAAATCTTCTAAAAGCTATTGACGGATGAGTCGAGAATTAATATACTTATGCGCGTTGGGGGGATAGTTTACGCTTCCTCAGATACAGGGGTGTAGCTCAGCTGGTAGAGCGGTGGTCTCCAAAACCATAGGTCGCGAGTTCGAATCTTGCCGCCCCTGCCAAAAAACCCAACATTACGCGGAACCGTGGTGTAGCCTGGTTTAACACATCGGACTGTCACTCCGAAGAGCGCGGGTTCAAATCCCGTCGGTTCCGCCATATAAATCCAACGGTGCAGGAAACTGCACCGTTTTTTTATTTGGTGGTATATTGTTTTTAACCACGAAATACACGAAAGGCACGAAAAATAAATTATAAGGTGCATATATTTATCCCAAATACTTATTGAAGATTATTTTCCATTCCTGTCATCAACCTCCGGAAAGTTATATAATTAACCCATGGCTGATATAGTTAAGATTGCTCTTCTTGTTGTTGAGCAGAATAAAGTTTTGTTATGTAAAAAGCGCGGATTGTCCAAGTTGATTTTGCCGGGAGGCAGGATTGAAGCGGGGGAGAGCGCGCTGGAATGTTTGCAGCGTGAAATAACCGAGGAACTGGGTACAGGTGCTGTTCTTGGCAGTATTGATCTGGTTGGCGTCTATGAGGATATTGCGGCGGTGGATGGTGATGAACCAGCGAAGACTTTGCAGATTACTTTATACGCTGGAAAATTGACTGGTGAGTTAATAGCGTCAATGGAAATTGAAGAGTTGATATGGTTTGGTATGGGTGATGATGTGTCGGTATTATCGGCTATCCTGATAAATAAGATATTTCCTGATATTAAAACCCGAAGGATAGTGAAATGGTAAAAATGATAGAACTATTGGCACCTGCGAAAGATTTAGAATGTGGCAAACTTGCTATTAATTGTGGAGCAGATGCGGTATATATTGGCGCTGCAAAGTTTAGTGCCAGATCAGCCGCGGGGAACTCAATTGATGATATCAAGCAATTAGCAGATTATGCGCATTTATTTAATGCCAAGGTATATGCGGCAGTAAACACTATTCTACGTGACGACGAATTAGCTGACGCTGTTAAATTGACTCACGAATTATTTGCTGCAGGAGTTGATGGTCTTATAATTCAGGACGTCGGTCTTCTGGAATGCGACTTGCCACCGTTGCCGATAATCGCCAGTACTCAAATGCATAACAATACCCCGGAAAAGATAAAGTTTCTTCAGGAAACAGGATTTAAACGAGCTATTCTGGCGCGTGAGTTATCATTAAAAGAATTTGCCGTTATTGCGAAAAGCGCACCCAAAATAGAATTAGAAGCATTTGTTCATGGTGCGCTCTGTGTTTGTTATAGCGGACAATGTTACTTGAGTTGCGCCATTGGGCACCGCAGCGGCAATAGAGGCGTGTGTGCCCAGCCATGCCGCAAGAAATACGAGCTGGTTGATGAAAGAGGGTACATGTTGATGCCTGCCAAACATTTACTATCTCCTCGCGATTTAAATCTTTCCAATCGTTTGTCCGACCTTCTAAATGTTGGAATAACTTCTTTTAAAATTGAAGGCCGTTTGAAAGACAGCACCTATATCGCAAATGTCGTATCGGCATATCGCGCTTTACTTGATGTTGAGATTAAAAAGCGCGGTTGGACACGAACATCAACAGGTAAATCTATTATTGATTTCATTCCAAATTTGAATAAAACATTTAACCGTGAATATACAGAATATTTCATTGATGGGACTGGAAATAAAGTAGGTGGAATAAATACCCCGAAAAATCGTGGTGAATTAATTGGTCGGGTAGAAAATATAATCAGGAATGAACTATATATCACAACTGGTCAACATTTACAGAATGGTGACGGTTTAAGTTGGTTTGATGTTAATGGCGACTTGACCGGTGGATTTATCAATAATGTATATATTGATAGAAGTCAGGGTGATACACCTGAAGCTATTAAATATCGCTTAAAACTTAAAAACCTGGAAGAATTAAAACCAAATACAGAAATATTCAGGAATTTTGATATTAATTTCACGAATGAAGTTGAAAAATCAAATCCGATAAGAAAAGTTAATGCAACTATAAATTTATCAAGTCAAGATAATAATTTGACAGTAACTGCACATGACGAAGAAGGTAATAAATCTGAGATATCTCTGGAATTCACAGAAATTGCTAATAATATTGAAAATGCAAATAAAATGCTGATCCAATCATTTGCAAAAACGGGTGACACAATATTTGATTGTACTGTAAATATCGAAGGATTAACAACGATACCATTCATGAAGGTAGCCCAGTTAAATGCCTTGCGTCGAGATATATTAGAGAAACTGCATGATGAGCGATTAAAGAACTACCAACATCAAACAGGTGGTATAACCGTCAACGATTATCCATACCCGGCCGCATCAATCGATTATCGTGGTAATGTCCTTAACACAAAATCGAAAGAGTTTTATCAACGTCACGGGGTATCAAATATCAGTGAAGCAGCAGAATCAGGGTTAAACTTAATTAATTGCCATGTTATGCGCACCAGATATTGCCTGCGGAAAGAATTTAACATCTGCCTGAAAAATGGCAATCCTGCGAAAAAACTATTTCTACGTGACGAGAATTACGAAATGTTGGAGTTAAAGTTTGACTGTGCGAATTGCGAAATGAATGTAATATATCTTGGCAGAAAGTAGCTTTTATTTTTTTTGGGTTACACAGAGATTCACTGAGGAGACACAGAGGCACACAGAGATATTAAGTTCACTCCGTGCATCTCCGTGTCTCCTCTGTGCATCTCCGTGTAATAATGACTTCACGACAAAGTTTCGTTGATTTTTATCCAATAATAAACTAATAAAAAAAACGCCCTTCATTTTCATGAAGGGCGTTTTGATTTTACCTATTAAAGGTCTGGATTTTCGCTTAATGCTTTGATTCTGTTGAATCTGCGATCTGTTTCTGTCTGGATAGCTTCTGCTATTGCAACATTTTTCGGGCTGCAAATATGTGCAAACATGCTGCCCATGGCAGTTAGAGCGTCAGTTACAGGAAGTTTGGCATTAGTTTTGGTTGGGTCATAGTTAAGGGTTGTAATACCGTTTTCAATTTCGTATAACGGGTGAATACAGGATTTTACAATCTTATCTATAACTTCATTGCCTTTTTCCGGTGCGCTTCCCCAGTTTAATGGACATGCACTGAAGAGCTTGCCGAATGCAAAGCCGTTATTGCGAACAGTTGCCTGTGCTTTACGTGCTTTGGTAATCATGTCATTCGGGTTGCTTTCTGCAGCGGTGAAGATGTACGGAATGTTGGTTCCGCGCATGATTTCAATGATGTCTTTGCTCTGAGTCTGTTTGCCGGTCTGGCCTGGGCCAACATGGCTGTTTGAGTTGCGCTGACCAAGAATACCTGTGTAGCAAAGCTGTCCGCCGGTATTCATGTAACCCTTGTTATCATATTCTAAGAAGATGATTGGGTCATTACGCAATGCAGCACCGATTAACTGGTCCATTCCGATGTCATCGCCACCATCGCCGGATACGCAGATGAAGGTGATTTCTTCGTCAGGAATCTTGCCTTGTGCGCGGAAGCGGTGGTACATTTCTACGATACCGGTAGCTGTTGATGCGTTATTGTGGAAAAGATTGTGAACATAAGGAACTTTGAATGAGGTGAATGGGTAACCTGTGGTAACAACCATGCCGCATCCAGTGTTGAAAATGAATACAACCTGACCATCAATTCCACGCAGGAACAGGTTCAGGTTAGCGAAAATACCACAACCAGGGCATGCGCTCTGTTTATCGATTCGGTTTGGCATTTTTGACAGTTCACGAACTGCTTTAATGTCAATCTTTTCGATATTTTTATTAAGTGTGGTTTCTTCGATTGTAGGTGTGGAAATTGATGGTGCAGGATTATAATCTGCCTTGCCTGGCCATGCTCCCCAATATCTGCCTTCAAGGGTTTTTAATTCAGGAGCAACATTTGGCCAGTTAACTGCCAGGTCAAACATCGGCTTGGCATCTTCGTCTGGGCGGAAGTTAAGACCACCGATACCATAGACGCGGCTGATGATTTCGCACTTGCAATTTCCGGCTTTCTGGAGGGTAGCAGCAACTTCATTTTCCATGTAATTGCCGGCACCGTATTGGCTAACGCGTTCTGCTACTACTAATCTTTTCATGCTGCCGACAGCTTCAACCATTTCTTTACCTGGCCATGGGCGCAGTACGATTGGTTCGATTAATTTAACAGGAGTACCGTCAGCAATCATTTCGTCAACAACGATTTTCGCTGCTTCAGCGGCTGAGTTTAACGCCAGCATACCAGAATCTGCATTCTTGTCGCCATATACTTCAACGAAGTCGTATTTGCGGCCAGTAGCAGCTTCGAAATCAGCAAAGATCTGCGGAATGATTTCATAAGCCTTTGCCATCTTCTGTTCCATGTTAACTTTGGTGTTGATAACATCATCGTTCATATATGGACCGAAGGTGGTTGGGTTTTTAGTATCAAGAACATTGCGCATAGCTGGCTTTTCGCCAACGAATGCAGCAACATCGGTTGCATTTTCAAAGATCAGGATGCGGCGGTTAGCATGACTGGTATGGAAACCATCATAGGCTACGATTGCCGGTAATCCAACAGCTTCTGCAACCTTGATGGCGATGATATTCATGTCGTAAACGGCTTGAACATTAGGTGCCATGAAGATTAACCAGCCATACCCAAGGGCGGCGGCCAGGTCGCTGTGACCATTTTTAATATTTAACGGAGCTGAAACTTCGCGGCATGACAGGTTGAGTACCATTGGCAAACCCATACCACTGATGGCGGGCATTTCTTCAGCTTTCAGCAAAAGACCCTGTGCGCTGGTGACGTCGAGAACGCGTCCACCGGCGATTGCCATACCAGTACAGATACCAATAGCGGCTAATTCTGATGTGCCAACTACGAAAGATATATCGCTCTTTCCTTCTGCAACAGCTTTACTAACGATTTCGCCTACTTCAGATGACGGGGTGATGGGGTAATAGCCTTCTCCGTCAAAACCGATGTGCAATACTGCCTGTGCGGCTGCATCGTTTCCATTGCCCAAAAACATTACCTGATTTGATTTCATTCGCATGCGAGGTCTCCTTCTGATAGTGCCTTGCCTTTCTTGGTGGTTGGGCAAACCGCAACGCAGCGGAGGCAGGCCTTGCAATAGTTGAGATCAATTCCAGCCATTTTAGCGTCTTTCCAAACGATTGCGCCTGGGTCTGCGCACACTGCGAGACACTTGGTGCAGTCGATGCAAATTTCGCGGTCAAATTTTGGAGCCGGATTGGAACGTGCACCAGAATTGTTTTTCTTAATGGTACTATGAGTCAATGAATCAATAGCGCCACCGTCTAACATGTTGGTGTAACCAATAGCGGATTTGATATCCAGAGGGTCTTCAAGCTGATATTTGCCATCTGTAGCGAAGGTTTCGCTGACGGCACTGGTAACAGCCTGTTTGTATGCGAGGATGTTTGGCTCTTTTGCACGTGGCCAGGTATCTTCAATAGCATGAATTACATGCTCTTCCGGGAACTTCAGCACGTGAGCGAGCATTGCCATCATCGGCATATTCAGGCGGCTGCCTGATGTAATAGAAATAGCTGCCGCATCTAAACAATAGATGGTGCCGCTATGCAACTGCAGGATGTCGCGAATCTCTGCCGGGGTCTTGCAGGAGTTCACGATAACTGTCGCGTTCTCTTCGAGACCATGGTTGAGACCCAACGGACGAATCAGGTTTTCGCGGAAGATGCACAGAATGTGCGGGCGGTTATTGGGGCCGCTTTCACGAACAGGATTGCCGTAGTTGCAAAGCTTTAATGAGACATCGGTAGGGGTACCTTTTTTCTCGCTGCCGTACTTTGCGTCGTACGCGCCGTCAAGGTTAAGATACTTTGCCGCAAGTTTGAACAGGAGCTTGGCCGCCATGTTTGCACCGTCTCCGCCGATAGCGGATAACAGGCAGTTGGTGAAGCCTCTCTTGTCCTGATAGGGAAGTTGGTATTCTGCCATACGTCCTCTCCAGTATAAATGTCTGGGGCTAAAAGCAGCCCCGGTCTGACGCAAACCGATAGATTATAGCAAATTTACAGGAACTGTACAAATGCCCGACGCGCACATTTAAGCTCAAAAGATATAAATCGTGAAATTTTTATCTGATTTATTTATTTTTAATAGCTAATTCCTTTTTCGATTTTTTGTTAGATTACATCATATAATGGGTATATAAACTTAAAATTTGTCCGTAAAGCACAAAATATGGTAAACTTTTGGTGTAAACTTATCAATCGATAAGTGAAATAAGGGGTATTTATCGTGATAATTATAATGGAAGAAGGCGCGTCGAAAGAGGCTATTCAAGCTGTTATTGATGGTATTGAAGGCGAAGGTTTCAAACCGTTTGTTAATCCAGGTGTAGAACGATCGGTTATCGCAGTATTAGGAGCTGTAAATGCTGAAAAGATGGTTATAGCTGATAAGTTCGCATCGTTTGAAGGTGTAGAACGTGTTGCTCTGGTATCTGAACCATATAAATTAGCCAGTCGTGCTCATCATCCTGCAGGAACGGTACTTGATATATGTGGCGTACCGGTGGGTGGTAAAGAGTTATGTATTATGGCTGGTCCATGCAGTGTTGAAAGCCGCGACCAGACTTTGGAAATTGCTCATGCTGTAAAAGCCGCTGGTGCCCACATGCTTCGTGGTGGCGCATTCAAACCGCGCACATCGCCATATTCATTCCAGGGGTTGGGCGTTGAAGGATTGAAGATATTGGCAGAAGCCCGCGAACAGACTGGATTGCCTATTGTCACCGAAGTTATGGATTTCAGCGATTGCGACGCCGCTGCCGATTATGCAGACGTATTACAGGTTGGCGCGCGTAATATGCAGAATTTCCGTCTGTTGTTGAAATTAGGCAAAATGAATAAAGCTATCTTATTAAAACGCGGATTTGGCTGTAAAGTTGAAGATTTATTAATGGCTGCTGAATATATCATGTCTGAAGGCAACCAACAGGTTATATTATGTGAACGCGGTATTATTACTTTTGAGACGTCAACCCGCTACACTACTGATATTAACGCTGTGCCGGTAATCAAACACCATTCACATTTGCCAATAATTGTAGACCCCAGCCATGCGGCAGGAGACTGGCGTTATGTAGCCGATATCGCGTTAGCAGGCATTGCCGCTGGTGCTGACGGTCTGGAGATTGAAGTTCACAATAACCCGTCAAAAGCAAAATCTGACAGCGCGCAGGCATTAACCCCGGAGAAATTCGCCGAGTTCATGAGCCGCGCACGCAGAGTAGCAGCAGCAGTAGACAGAAGTATTAGTTAATAGTTTTAAGTGTTCAGTTTTCGGTTTTCAGATTTTGATAATTCATTATATTTTGCGATTTCCAAACTGAACACCGAAAACTATAAACTAAAAACTAAAAAATAGGTTTAAAACACGTTAAAAATGTCTATATTTATTGACATTAATTACTCATAATTGATAATATTACAGCGCGCCTAATCTTAGGCGCGCATCTGTTTTAGAGAGGGGAAATAGGTGAAAAAGCAAACTTACAATGTTGCTGTAGTAGGCATCGGTGCTGTTGGGTCAGAAATGATTCGAGTATTAAAACAGCGCAACTTCCCATGCGAATCATTGCAGATTTTTGCTCGAAGTGCAAGACCAGAAGTTGTAGATGGCGTTACCTACCAGGTACAGCAAATTACCGAAGCGGCATTAGATAATGTTGATATTGCATTATTTGCCGGCGGTGAGAAGGCTGAAGACCATTTCGGGTTAAAAGCGTTAGAACGCCGAAAACAGGTTAAAGGCCTCAGTGAACTGATTATTATTGATAATGGCAATGCTTTTAGAATGTATCCAAACGTTCCATTATGTGTGCCGGAAGTTAATGCTGAGTCATTGAAATCTCACCAGGGTATCATTGCAAACCCGAATTGCTCAACCACACAGATGGTAGTCGCAATGAAACCTTTGCATGATTATGCTCGCATAAAACGTGTGGTAGTCAGCACATATCAGGCAGTAAGTGGAAAATCAGCACAGGCACGCGAAGAATTAAAAAAGCAGACAGAAGAAGTTGCAAATGGTCAACCAGCGACAATTGATCCTGCTATTTTCCCTTATCAGATATATGGGAACTGCTTGCCGCATATTGATGTATTCCTGCCAGACGGGTATACAAAAGAAGAATTGAAGATGATTCAGGAGACCCGTAAAATTATGGGTGACGATACCATTCAGGTAACCGCAACCACCGTTCGGGTGCCGGTAGACAATGGTCACGCTGAATCAGTAAATATAGAGTTCTACGAACCTATATCAGCAGAAAAGGCACGCGAATTGCTTGCCAATGCTCCTGGTATTGTATTGGTAGATGACCCGGCAAACTCGAAGTATCCATTACAGACAGAATGCAGCGGTACTGATCCGGTATTTGTAGGACGAGTACGTCAAGACAAGTCAGTAGCATTTGGCATTAATATGTGGGTAGTATCAGATAATTTACGCAAGGGTGCTGCTTTAAATACTGTGCAAATTGCTGAGAAGATGATGGAGATGGACCTGATTTAAGGTTCTTTTTCATAAAGTTTATCAATCAATCTTAACGCCGAATCTGGCCGTGGTAATCCCGGCCTTTTTCGCGTATTTAACCGGAGATAAAAACTATGCAAGTTGTAGTACAAAAATATGGTGGAAAATGCGTTGAGCCGGGTGGCAATGAAATGATTACGGCTGAACGAATTATGGAAACACGCGACCGTGGCGCATGCCCGGTGGTTGTTGTTAGTGCGATGGGCCGCGAATTAGCGAGCTGGGACGAAGAAATTGAAAAATTAGTTCGTAAACCAGAAGGCGCACGCAAATTAGCTCTTTCACATTTCTATTCAACGGCAGAATTAGTTCGGTTAGTTCGCGAAATTGACCCGGCTATTGAACCACGTGAGTTAGATTTGTTGATGAGTTGCGGAGAAATTATCTCAACTGTACGACTTGCGCATTTGTTGAAATCAAAGGGTTACAAGACTGTTGCGTTATCAGGTGGACAAGTTGGCTTGTATACTGACGGATTTTTTGGACATGCAAGAGTAGTGCAAACAGATATTAAACATCTTGTCAGTTATATTGATAATCAAACAATTCCTTTAGTAGCCGGTTTTCAGGGAGTAGCACCAACAGATCACGCCATCACCACCCTTGGTGAAGGCGGTAGCGATTATACTGCTATCTGCTTGGCGTATGCATTGAAAAATGTGTCTCGTTTACCTTTACAGGACCCAATTGAATTAGGTTCGGTAGAGATTTATAAAGAAGTTGATGGTGTAATGACCGCCAACCCTGCAAACTTCCCGAAAGAAGCATTAAGAACAAATACTGGCCCGATGATGATTCGGCGTTTAACATTCGATGAATTATGTGCTATGAGTCAATATGGTGCTGACGTGATTCAAGCTGAATCAGCACGAATGGCTCGACGATATGAAATTCCTGTAGTAGTACGTAACTTTAAGAACCCGGAAGATCCCGGTACTGCAATTGAAACTACTGAACCAGCAACCAAGCGGGCAATTACCGGTATTGCAGATATGCCAAGTCTAACAGCGTTTACAGTACCTGACGCAACAGATAGAACCATTAAACGAGTATCAGAATTATTAAGCCAGACTCGTTTGAATTTCCATGTATTGCGAATGAATGATGGCAGCGCGAAGTTTGCAGTTAAACGTGAAAAATACCGTAGTGTGAGCGATGTCGTTCGCCGCCAGTTACATGATCATAATATGAAATCAAACTTTGAAGATGGGCATTGGGCATTAGTAACTTGTGTTGGCGAGGGGATGCGTGGAGTAGTTGGTGATTGCCAGAAGAAGGTTGATGATGTATTATCTGGCGAGAAGATTAATGTTGAAGGTCACATTACTGATGAATTAAGTTATTCTGTATTAGTGCAGGAAACCCAGCGTAAAGACGCAATTATTTCTTTACATGATGCTTTAGTTACTGGAACGAAATAGTTATTTCGAGGAGATATTAAAAAATGGCACGAAAAGTATTTACCGGCATATATGTTCCATTAGTCACACCTTTTGGTAAGGATGGCGACATTTGCCCGTCAACATTGAAACAGTTAATTGACTGGGTAATTGAAAATGGGGCATCCGGTGTTGTGCCATGCGGCACAACTGGCGAATCACCAACCCTTTCTTATGATGAACATCATGAAGTGGTTGAATTAACCGTAAAATATACCGCTGGTCGTGTACCAGTTATTGCCGGAACAGGTTCAAACTCAACTAAAGAAGCTGTAGGATTAACAGTGTCAGCAGACAAGGCTGGCGTTGATGGCATGCTTGTAATTGCACCATATTATAACCGTCCTAATCAGGCTGGTGTGATTCAGCATTTTAAAGCTGTAGCAGCATCCACTGATAAACCGATTATAATGTATAACATCCCAAAAAGAACTGGGATTAATATGGAAGTTGCAACCATTGTCGAATTATCCAAGGTCGCGAATATCACCGGTATTAAAGAAGCCAGTGGTGATATTGACCAGATAATGGCAATTCTTACCCAGACAAATGATTTCAGCGTATTAACTGGTGATGACAATCTATTATTCCCGTTATGTGCTCTTGGTGGTCATGGTGGAATCTGCACCAGCAGTCATATCCTTCCTGCTGAATGGTTAAAAATATATACCTTATGTACCGAAAACAAGTTGTCAGAAGCACGTGCTTTGCATTACAAATTGCTACCACTTGCGAAGGCGATGTTCGTTGAGCCAAACCCGTCGCCATTGAAAGCCGCGTTACAGTTAGTTGGCATACCGGTAGGTGGTCCAAGATTGCCAATGATGGCAGCGTCAGAAGCTACAGTAGAAAATATGCGTAAAGTATTAAAGAGCCTTGGGGTTATTTAAAATTTCTAAATCAATAAATATGTTGTAGGGAATGCCGTCCCCGGCATTCCCTTTTTGTTTGCTTAGAAATGTATTCTTGCAATCCATTCCTGGAACGTTAAACGGATAAACTCCAACCTTCCGATTAACAGCGAAAATCTGCTCATTACAGTATTTCCAAAGATAACACCAAGGGTTATCATCATGAAATATTTCCCCAGATTAGCCGGTTTCTTTATCCATTCATGTTTATGATTAATGGTGAAAAAGAAATATGACATAACTGTAATAAGAACAATGAAAGCAACTGTCTCAAATGGGTAAAAATAGAAACCTCCACCGATAGGGATAGCACTATATTTTGTCATAATATCATGTGACTGTTGAATTATATTCAAATTTTCAGGAGCATAACTGGTAACAGGTGGACGAAATGCGGCAACTAATTGTGGTCCCATCAAACCGGCAAATCCTTTGAATACAGTACCAGCAGACCAACCCATAAGAATGCCGATAGCCAGACGATTTATCCAGGCAAGACGAGTGAAATAAACAGTGTAGAACATTAATCCACAGACTACTGCCATTGCCAGCCACCATTGACCTTCACCGTTAGGAAACATATTTTCTGGCATCATGGATGTATACCATTTTGGAATAATGAATTGTTTCCATGTAATTACAATGCTGAATCCGGTAGCGAGTCCAACAAAGATATGCTCAACAAATCTATAAGAAGCATTATCCCGGAAAACAATTGAGAATACAGCTAATGTAGCTAATACTCCCAGCATTTTTTCCA
>JBIJDE010000512.1:0-3722 GCA_044344305.1 Armatimonadota bacterium | reverse complement strand
CTAATTTATTAATTGTTGTATTCATGGCGTAATTATACCCTTTTTATTAAATGTTATGAACTCTTTAAGTTACGGTTTTATTGATTACTTGGTGTTTAAAAGATAATATAATTCCACTTGCAACCATAATGAAACCAATTATCAGATTGTGACTTAATGATTCATTAAGAGTTATCGCCGCTCCGACACCAGTGAATATTGGTATAAATATATTAAAAATAGTTCCTTCAGCCGCTTTCAATTTTCTTAATCCAGCAGTATATAACCGATATGAAACAGCTGTACCAATAGATCCAATTGCAAACATTGCAACATATTCAATTAGTGACGCATGCATTAGTGAATAAGGAATCTTGAAAAATACAAAAGGTAGTGATATAACAGATGCCCTAATGAAAATACCCGCAAGACAATCACGCCCTGTGAGATTAAGAAGTTTTTTCTGAGCTACTGCATATACCACCCATACAACAGCGGATAATATAAGATAAAAATCACCAACTAAGCTCGATAACAAATGCGTTTCATCAATTCTTATATCAGGATAAATAGTAAATGCTACACCAGAGAATGCTATTATTGCACCATATTTCATAAACGATGAAACTTTTTCATTTAACAATCTTGCTGAAATTAGAATAAGAACAATAGGACTAATTTGAGTTAGTAGTGCAGCCATTGTTGCAGATGTTTGTTTTATACCGATGTTATATAATAAATAATTAGCTGCTATTGCAGCTCCTGCAATCCATTGATATATCTCAGATTTAATTTTTGGACACTCTTCATTGCATTCGTGAAATTTTTTATCTGGAAGTAGATACAAAGTTATTGCAGCGATTAATACGCGCAGAAAAGCTATATCAAACGATGAGAAAGAACCTCCATTATCTCGCAATAATGCACGAAGTATTATTGGCATCATGCTCCAAATTATTACCGCTGACATTGCAAGAATAATGCCATATAATTTTTCTTTTGAAATATTATTCACGCATGCAGAGTACCTTAAAATAGCTATTTTTTGCAACTATTTTGAAAAATGATGTGATTTGTTGTGTTTTTATTAAATCGAGTGGTATAATAAATTGTATGAAGTTTATGTTATTGTTTATTTTAATAATATTACTAAGTGTTGGATCAATTGCATCCATAGTTGATGTCGTCCCAACAGACTCAAAATATTACTATAAAATATCTTTACTTATAAGTAAAAAAATTATTTCTGAATATAAGACTGACTTCTCTGGTAGAATTGAAGTTTCTCGTTATGACTTTGCAGATGCATTAATTGAACCGGCTGAAAAATGTGTAGCAATTTCAAATGCACAAGTTGGAAAAGAATTGTCTCCTGCTCAACGTCGACGTAGCGAACTTTTAACAAATCTACTAACTGATATGAACTCAAACGAAGCTGATTCTGTTATCGAAACTCTAACCATGTTAACAGAAGAGTTCTCTGCTGATATCGAACAGTTATCTCCAGGGTTGCCTGAACGCGCAAATGATGCATTTAAAATTATTAGATCTGACAAGACGGGTTTTTGGCAAAGAGTTAAAAATGTATCAGAATATATCTCAAACAATATCCATGTTTCGATTTCTACGTCATCAAATCCTAACTCATTATCATCTCCAATACATTTTACACCAGCAGATTTATCTGGTAATAAATCGATTTTACTTACTCGAAGTTCGACAAACGATAAGATGCCATTATCTTTAAGTTTAAAATCAGCAACTTCATTAGAAGCCTCATTAGATATTGCAATAAACCGTGCATTATTATACGGATCACTAAGTTCAATTCCAAGTAAAAATCCGATTGACTTGTTTATTCCAGATGGTACAGGAAAAGCAATGGTTGGTGTTAAATATGACATTGCTAAAATTAACAACTTTGATATTATTGGTATATTTGAATTACACATAATGCGAACGGGTGAAAGTGGAAATAGAGATATTAAGACTGGAGCAGTCGGTGGAATTGGTTTGAAATGGTAAATCATTGCAGGAACTTTTATATTGCTAAAGAATAGCTAATATATAAACTAAAAAAGGAGATTTTCCATGTCAATTCGAGTAACGGTATGGAATGAATTTCGACACGAAAAAGTTCATGACGGTGTAAAAGCTGTTTATCCAAATGGCATCCACAAAGTTATAGCAGACGCTCTTAATACAAATTCGGGTATAAAAGCTATAACTGCTACATTAGACGAACCTCTACACGGTCTTACAGACAAAGTTTTAGCCAAGACAGATGTATTAATCTGGTGGGGACATATGGCGCATGATGATGTCAATGACGCTATTGCTAATAAAGTAAAAAATGCTGTTTTAAATGGAATGGGATTAATAGTTTTACATAGCGGGCATTTCAGTAAGCCTTTTAAATTACTAATGGGTACATCTTGTGACTTAAAATGGCGTGAAGCAAATGAAAAAGAACGCTTATGGGTAGTTTCGCCTAATCACCCTATCGCTGAAGGACTTGGTGAATTTATAGAATTACCAGAAGAAGAGATGTATGGTGAATTTTTTGATATTCCAGCACCAGATGAGTTAGTATTTACTTCATGGTTCCAGGGTGGCGAAGTTTTTCGTAGCGGATGTACATTCCGTCGAGGTCATGGCAAAATATTTTACTTCAGACCTGGACACGAAACACATCCAACATACCATAATATAGAAATACAGAAAGTTATTGCTAATGCAGTCCGTTGGGCTGCTCCAATTAAATTGGTCAATCCACGCGCTTTTGGAAATCGCAAACCATTAGAAAATCTAAGTAAATAATTCCATATTAGTCGGTAGTATAGTTTTACTACCGACTAATTTGCTTATCTTTACTATCACATACTGTACGTTTTAATAATTAACTATAGAAATAAACCTCAAATTCTGCTAATATTAAGCAGTCATGACAGCAGAATTAAAAAAAATATCAGCAGAATATATTCAATCAATTATATCTGATATGGTTATTAAATCTAACTATATCGCTCCGCGTGAATTAATTCAAAAAATGGAACAGTCTTTAACGGATGAGATGTCTCTTTTAGGTAAACGAACTATTAATCTCCTGTTAGATAATTACAAAGCCGCTGAAACAGAAAATATGCCTATCTGCCAGGATACTGGCCTAACAATAGTAATGATTGAAATTGGTCAACAGGTTATCATTGAAGGAAATTTAGAAGAAGCAATACATACTGGTGTTAGAAATGGTTACAAAGAAGGCTTTCTACGAAAATCAATTCTCGACCATCCTTTGAGAAGAATAAATACTGGTGATAATACGCCAGCAATAATTCACTATCATATAAAGCCTGGTAATAGCTTGAAAATCACCGTAATGCCAAAAGGTGGCGGTAGTGAAAATGCAAGTGCTTTAAAGATGTTGAAACCATCTGATGGTGAAGAAGGCATAATTAAATTTGTTACTGATCAAGTGATAGAGCAAGCCGCGAACGCATGTCCACCATTAATTATTGGGGTTGGAATTGGCAGTAATTTTGAAGGTTGCGCTTTGCTTGCTAAAACTGCCATATTCTCTCGACCTATTGGAAATATATCCTCAGACATTGATAATGGTCGTTTAGAAAAAATAATTTTAAATAGAATAAATGAATCTGGAATTGGACCGGCAGGATATGGTGGCACTATTACTGCATTGGCAGTTCATATTGATTCAGCACCATGTCATTTGGCATGCTTAC
>JBIJDE010000511.1:0-3732 GCA_044344305.1 Armatimonadota bacterium | reverse complement strand
CAAAGTAAAAAAAGCTATTCTTTTTGATACAAAAGCCGATATTTTAATATATGGTATGGCAGAGCGATCACTTGCAATAACATTGTCAAAATTAAATAATAAAGAATCCCTTGTAGGAATACCTGGCACATCTATAATTCTTTCTAATTCAGATATTCCTTCTGATGCTATTATATTACCTGATTTCGATGCAGTTAGTAGAGATTCAGATATTAGTAAAGCGGCATACAACCAAATGTCGCGACTAATTTTCAACAGTCCTATTGATAAGACATTTTCTCAATCTCATGCAGACCGTTCAGTTATTGTATATCCTCCATCTGATCCATTATCAGAAGAAGAGATAGATGCAATTTATTCTCTTAATTTTACTCGTTCTCCTCATCCAACATATACTGGACAAAATATCCCTGCATATACGATGATAAAAGACAGCATTACAACCCATCGAGGTTGTTATAGCGGGTGTGCATTTTGTGCAATAGGTTCTCATCAGGGAAAAGTTATCAGCAGCAGATCTCTAAAAAATATTATCAGTGAGATTTCAAGACTTACAAAACATCCTGATTTTCACGGTACAATAACCGATTTGGGGGGGCCTACTGCAAATATGTATCGTACTGGTTGCCGTAAAGGGAAATCAGGATGCACTCATCGAACATGCCTGTACCCTGATATCTGTAAAAATCTAAACACTAATCATATTCATGCTGTTAAATTATTAAAGGAAGCAAGCAATATCCCAAAAGTAAAACACCTCTTTATAAGTAGTGGAATACGATATGATTTGCTATTGGCAGATGAATCCGGTGAATATTTAAACCAACTTGCAAAACACCACATCAGTGGACGTTTAAAAATAGCACCTGAGCATATTTCTACAAAAGTTTTACAAGTAATGAGGAAACCGGGAGTAGAAGTTTACCGACGATTTGTAGATAAATATAATAAATGTGGCGGAAGATTTGAATTAATTGGTTATTTTATTAGTGGACATCCTGGCTGTACACTTAATGATATGATAGAGTTGGCAATATATCTTCAACGAGAAAATATTAGGCCGGAACAGGTTCAAGATTATTATCCTGTTCCTTTAACTATAGCAGCATCAATTTATTACACAGGAATTGACCCTATAACAGGTGAGCAATTATATGTTGCCAGAACAGAAAAAGAAAAATCATACCAGCGTGCAATATTGTTATGCCATAAAGAAGAATTTAGAAAATCCGCGAGACTGGCTTTAGAGACGGCAGGTAGAGCAGATTTAATATCTAAGTTGCTAAAAAGATAAAAAAATCCCGCAGACATTAAATAATATCTGCGGGATTTTGATTGATTAACCTAAAATCGCTTTCAAATCTGCTTCAGGTGTAGTGATTGGCATAATATTGAAATTTTGTACCAATACATCAAGAACTGCCGGAGTTATGAATGCTGGTAAACTTGGTCCAAGGCGGATATCTTTAATACCAAGGTATAATAACGTTAACAAGATACAACAAGCTTTCTGTTCATACCATGATAATACCATTGATAATGGCAATTCATTTACACCTATTCCAAATGCTTCTGCAAGTGCAACAGCTATCTTGATAGCTGAATATGCATCGTTACATTGTCCAATATCAAGCAATCGAGGTATACCACCGATGTCGCCAAAAGGCAATTTGTTAAAGCGGAACTTACCGCAAGCTAAAGTAAGGATAACACAGTCATCTGGTACTGAAGTTGCAAGATCAGTATAATAATTTCTACCGCTCTTTGCGCCATCACAGCCACCTATAAGGAAGAAGTGACGGATTTTCCCAGCTTTTACAGCATCAATTACTACAGGGGCAACACCAAGTACGGCATTATGACCGAACCCAACCATAATGGTTTGTTCTGGTTCATCTGTTATGAAACCTGGCGCCATTAAAGCAGCATCTATAACTCCAGAGAAGTCTTTACTTCCATTCTTTTCTTCTGAGATATGTGTTACATCTGGCCATGCGACTAACCCGGTGGTAAATATTCTGCTTTGATAACTATCACGTGGTTTTTGGATACAATTTGTGGTCATCAAAATTGCTCCTGGAAATGCATCAAATTCTTTTGCCTGATCTTGCCATGCGCCACCATAATTACCTACAAGGTGTGAATATTTGCGTAATTCAGGGTAACCATGTGCTGGAAGCATTTCACCATGGGTATAGATGTTAATTCCTTTTCCTTCTGTTTGCTCTAATAATATTTTCAAATCCAACAAATCATGTCCGCTGACTAAAATTGCTTTACCCGCAACTGGAGTTACCCTAACACTGGTTGGACTTGGGTGACCATATGTGCCAGTATTAGCAGAGTCAAGAAGTTCCATGACTTTTAAATTTACTTCACCAACTTTTAAAGTCATACCTACTAATTGATTTAAATCATGTTTTTCTTCGGCTATAAAATTCAATGCTTCTGCAAAAAAAGCATATACACTATCATCTTCTTGCCCTAAAACATAGGCATGGTCAGCATAAGCAGCAGTACCTTTTAAACCATAGATAATCAATTCGCGCAATCCGGTTACATCTTCGCCAAATTTATCTTTTTCTGCTTGAATACTTACTTCCATACCTTGAGCAATCATTTCAGCAACAGATTCACCTGGCTGCCATGAAGTTGCTCCGCCTAATTCTGCGGGTTCAACACCATTTTTTTCTTTAAATGCATTAGTATAACGTACTTTTGCATTATCTCGCATTTGAGCTGTCTTTAATGCCAGAGTAGCTAAACGATTCACATCAAAATTCACATTAGTAACTGTTGTGAATAAAATCTCAACGATGAATAAACCAGTTACCTTATCTCCAATGCCCAATTGAATATTACGATGTTCATACATCGCTAACCCTTTAACACCGTACATCAACAAATCTTGCATAGCTGCAACATCAGCTGTTTTACCGCACACCCCAACCGTAGTGCATCCGCTACCTTTTGCAGATTGCTCGCACTGATAACAAAACATTGACATTTACCTTCTCCTTTATTTGACTTTACCCGGTAATAATAATATTTAAATTAATCCGGACAAGACTATTGTTTTCTTTTCTATTTATACTTTATTATAGCACCAACAACTATGACAATTATCATGAAAAAAAAATATTTAAAAATTATTTCATGATTTCTCAACAATCATGAAATAATATGGAATTATGTTATAGGAGAAACTTTATAATGAAGCTAAAAAATATTTCAATATTATTATTCACTTTGCTGATTATAGCAGCAGGAATAATATCATTATTATTTCCACCATCAACAAGAGCCATATATTCATCACCAGTCATATCAAATAATACATTGATGGCTAAAAATTTATCACAAAATGATTTTATTTCAAATCGTATAATTAAGATAAAAGGTAAATCAACTAAAAATTCCACCGGTATACTTGCGGCTGCGACCTCTGTACCGTCTGCATCTTCTTCTGGAAAATCAACTTTAATACTTTATGATTCAACTGGAAATTATGGATGGATAGGTGCATTATATTCTGTTCAATTAACAAATATGATATCTCATTTTGATGTTTCAACAGTCAGAAAGCCAGTTGAAAGCTATCAGAAAAATGATTATCAAAATTATGATTCTGTAATTTATTATGGTGCACTATATGATACACCACTACCACAAGCATTTAAAGATGATTTATTAATAACAACTAAACCATTTATGTGGCTTGGTTATAATCTT
>JBIJDE010000510.1:0-3735 GCA_044344305.1 Armatimonadota bacterium | reverse complement strand
AATATATTAAATATGAATAAAAAAATAACATGGATGGGCAGGATAGGCAAGATAAAATTAATCATGATAATCATGTGTAAGGGGACTGGCTTTTATTCGGAAATTTCAGCCCTATTATTAAATCACAGTGGCAGTCCGAATAATTGCCAGTACCCGATCAGACAATCGTAAAATAAAACGTAGAGACGCAATATTTTGCGTCTGAAAATTAAACGTAGAGACGCACGGCCGTGCGTCTCAACAATCAGGAGCAATCATGAGAAAATTATTTGGTACTGATGGTGTGCGCGGCGTCGCGAATAAAGATTTAACGGTTACGCTATCCCTGCGTTTGGCACGGGCGGCGGCTACTGTATTGCGTCGTTTGGGCGATAACCGGCCGACTGTTGTCATCGGCCGCGATACCCGTATTTCCGGCGATATGATAGAGACGGCGATGATTGCCGGTTATTGCTCCGCCGGTGCGGATGTCATTCCCGTTGGCGTTATTCCCACTGCCGGCATAGCATACATTGTCCGCCAGTTGGACGTTGATATGGGGGTGGTTATCTCCGCCTCGCATAATCCATTCGAATTTAACGGCATAAAGTTCTTCAGCCATAAGGGTTTTAAACTGCCTGACGAAGTTGAAGAGAATATAGAAGAATATGTGGAGTCGAACTCGACACTTGACCATCCATTAGGCGAAAAGTTAGGCAGAATCCGCGGCGAGATAAACGCCGGTAAGCTATACATGGACTACCTGTTGGGGTTATCGCCAGATGGATTAAAAGGTTTGAAACTGGCGGTTGACTGTGCCAATGGTGCCGCCAGCAATTGGGCACCAAAAATGCTGCGCGAGTTAGGCGCAGAGGTAATTGTGATAAACGACCAGCCAAACGGGTTGAATATCAATACGAATTGCGGTGCTACCTACCCGCAGGTGGTAGGCGATTTCGCTAAGGCAATCGGCGCTGATGCCGGTTTGTCATTTGACGGCGACGCGGACAGATTGCTGATGTCCGACGAAATGGGGAATGTCATCGATGGTGATTTTATCATGGCGATGACGGCGCGCGACCTGCTGAGCCAGGGCAAACTTGCCGGAAATATGGTGGTTGGCACCGTAATGAGCAACCTTGGTCTGGAACGCGCGTTGGAGAAAATGGGGTGCAAATTAATTCGCACCCAGGTTGGTGACCGCTACGTATTGGAAGAGATGCAGAAATTAGGTGCGGTTATCGGCGGTGAACAGTCGGGACACGTCATCTACCTCGACCACGCCACCACCGGCGACGGACTGGTGACAGCGTTAATGATGTGCAACATGCTGAAAAGAGACGGCAGAAAGATGTCTGAATTATCAAAAGTAATGGAGACATTCCCGCAGAAACTGGTGAATATCACCGTCAAATCAGTCAAGGGATGGCAGGAAAAAACCGAGATTGCCGAAGCCGTCGCTATGGCTGAAGAAGACCTTGGCAGTGAAGGACGCGTATTAGTACGCGCCAGTGGAACCGAACCTAAATTGCGTATTATGATTGAAGCACTTTGTGAAGACAAAGTAGAAAAATGGTCAAATTATATAGCAAAAGTAGCCATTTCCGTGTTGAAATAGTGGGAAAGGGTTTAAAATCGGGAGAAGTCGTGAGCAATCGTTTGAAGTCGAGAAATTAATTTGCATATTGCCATTTGCAATTTGCAATTTCTCTCTTCTCCCCTCTCTCTTCTCTCTTCAAAAGGAGGTGGGCTGATGAATAATAAAAAGAAGCCTGCCGGACCGGTATATACCGTCGTCGAACGACTTGAGCATACTGCGGATCTGGCAATTGCCGTCCGCGGGAGGACCGTTGCGGATGTCTTCTCGGCTGCAGCAGCAGAGATGTTCGACATGATGACTATACCGCCGGAGCATATCACTATCCGCCGTAGAATAGATGTTGATTCTACCGATAGTGCAGGTTTACTGGTGGACTGGCTGAATGAGTTAATCTATCTTCACGAGACAGCAGGTGAAACATACACCGAGTTCGTCATCGAGGAAATTACAGAGGATACTCTTATCGCAACAGTTGGCGGTGGCGAGACGGTACAGAAAAAACGTACCATAAAAGCCGCGACATATCACCAACTACGACTGGAAAAAGATGATGATTGCGTAAAAGCACATATCGTTTTTGATGTGTAAATAGTTATCGGTCACTGAGAAGTGACCATAACATCATACAAAAGTAACAATGAGAAACTATAATGGAGAAAAAAGATTTTATACAGGTGGCTGACAATTTATACGAATTGCCCACCGATACACGTAAGATAATGCGGGTTCCGGCACGGATATACGCCGATGAGGGTATTCTGGAATCTGCGCTTGCCGACAAAGGCATCGAACAGTTAATTAACACCACATCCCTGCCGGGTGTATGCAAGTACGCGCTTGCCATGCCGGACATACACCAGGGGTACGGCCCGCCCATCGGCGGGGTGATTCCGTTGTATGAGGATACTGGCGTTATTTCACCCGGGGCAACCGGGTACGACATCAATTGCGGCGTCCGTCTGTTGGCATCAGACATTGATGCCGAATCGGTAATGCCGATAATGGAAAATATTGTGAACGGCCTGTATAACGCGGTTCCCAGCGGCGTCGGCCGCGGCAGCGAAATAAAACTGTCTGACCGCGAAATGGCGAAAGTAATTGAAACCGGTTCCAGATGGGCAGTACAGAACGGATATGGCGAGAAAGACGACCTGGAACATACCGAAGAGCATGGACACATGACCATGGCAGACGTCGACGCCGTAGGTGTGCAGCCGCGAAGCCGCGGCAGAAACCAACTCGGCAGTCTTGGATCCGGCAACCATTTTCTTGAAGTAGGAATGGTGAAGGAAATCTTTGATGAAACAGTCGCCCGGGCGTTCGGTCTGTTTGAAGGACAGTTAGTGGTGTGGATTCACACCGGTTCGCGCGGTTTGGGCCATCAGGTTTGTACCGAATATGTCCGCAGCATGCAAAAGGCATTGAAAAAATATGAACTTGAACTGCCGGACCGCGAGTTGGTTTGCGCGCCATTCACCTCGCCGGAAGGCCAGGAATATTTTTCCGCCATGTCCGGTGCGGCGAACTTCGCCTGGGCTAACCGCCAGGTGCTGACGCAGTATGTGCGCGAAACGATGAATAAACTGCTGGCTGGCACTGTGAAAAACCGTGATTTCCGGTTGGTTTATGACATCGCCCATAATATCGTTAAACGCGAGGAATATGTAATTGACGGCGTAAAAACCAAAATCATCATTCATCGCAAAGGGGCAACCCGCGCCTTTGGACCCGGCAACATCGAAATCCCGCGCGACTACCGCGAAGTCGGGCAGCCGGTACTGGTACCCGGCGACATGGGCACCGCGTCATACATCATGGTTGGCACCGAAAAAGCGGAAGAGTCGTTCTCGTCATGCTGTCATGGTGCCGGCAGAAAAATGAGCCGCGCCGCTGCCATAAAAAATGTCGACGGATACGAATTGCAGCAACGCCTGAAAAACAAAGGCATTACCGTACGCGGCGGCGGCAAATGGGAAGAACTGGCCGAAGAAGCCCCGGAAGCCTATAAAAACGTCCATCAGGTGGTAAACGTAATGCACCACGCGGGAATAGCCCGCAAAGTGGCAAGAACAATACCATTGGGAGTGATAAAAGGATGATTGAAGAGAGAAAAGTGAGGAGTGAGGAGAGAAGATTGGAAATTTGTTCTGGTGGCT